>NZ_JBEZYN010000023.1:0-125605 GCF_040638605.1 Streptomyces sp. NPDC026092 | reverse complement strand
CCGACTCCCAGCCACCGCACGATGTAGCGCCGGCAACACACGCAGCACCCCGCAAGGCCCCGCCCCTCCTCACGGAGGGGCGGGGCCTGCCGCGTTTCCAAAGACCTTCCGACTCCCGGGTCCACCTCAGAGCCGCTGAATGATCGTCCCCGTCGCCAGCGCCCCACCCGCGCACATCGTGATCAGCGCGAACTCCTTGTCCGACCGTTCCAGCTCGTGCAGCGCCGTCGTGATCAGCCGCGCCCCGGTCGCCCCCACCGGGTGGCCGAGGGCGATCGCGCCGCCGTTGACGTTGACCTTCACGAGCCCGTCCAGGTCGCCCTCGAACTCCTGCGCCCAGCTCAGCACCACCGAGGCGAACGCCTCGTTGATCTCGACCAGGTCGATGTCCTTGAGCGACATCCCCGCCTTGCCCAGCACGGCGCGGGTCGCGTCGATCGGGCCGTCGAGGTGGAAGTGCGGGTCGGAGCCGACCAGGGCCTGGGCGACGATGCGCGCCCTGGCCTTGAGGCCGAGCGCGCGGGCCGTCCGCCTGGACGCCCACATCAGCGCGCAGGCCCCGTCGGAGATCTGCGAGGAGTTCCCGGCGGTGTGGACGGCCGTCGGCATGACCGGCTTGAGCCGGCCGAGCGCCTCCATGCTGGTGTCGCGCAGCCCCTCGTCACGGTCGACCAGCCGCCACATGCCCTGCCCCGCCGCCTGCTCCTCCTCGGTGGTCGGGACCTGGACGGCGAAGGTCTCGCGCTTGAACCGCTCCTCGGACCAGGCGTTCGCGGCCCGTTCCTGGGAGAGCAGCCCGAGGGAGTCGACCCGTTCGCGGCTCAGGCCGCGGCGCCGGGCGATGCGCTCGGCGGCCTCGAACTGGTTGGGCAGGTCGACGTTCCACTCGTCCGGCCACGGCTTTCCGGGCCCGTGCTTGGAACCGGAGCCGAGCGGGACCCGCGACATGGCCTCCACTCCGCAGCTGATGCCGATGTCGATGACGCCCGAGGCGATCATGTTGGCGACCATGTGGCTGGCCTGCTGCGAGGAGCCGCACTGGCAGTCGACGGTGGTGGCGGCGGTCTCGTACGGCAGCCCCATCGTGAGCCAGGCGTTGCGCGCGGGGTTCATGGACTGCTCGCCGGCGTGGGTGACCGTACCGCCGACGATCTGCTCGACGCAGTCGGCCTTGATCCCGGTCCGGCCGAGGAGTTCACGGTAGGTCTCGCCCAGGAGATAGGCGGGATGGAGGTTGGCGAGCGCGCCCCCGCGCTTGCCGATGGGGGTGCGTACTGCTTCGACGATGACGGGTTCCGCGGCCATGAGCTCGTCCTCTCCTCGCCCGGGCGGGGTGTCCCGGCACTCCGCGACGGGGGCGGTACGGGGAACTAGTACGCGTTCTAGTTCTGAGTGAAGTCTTATGACTGCTACCGCCGGTACGCAAGGGTTGTGCACGCACTCGCGCGCGCCCCCACCCCGCACAACGGCTCCGGCAACAGTTCCGACCGCATCCCTTGCGACTTGTAGAACCCGTTACTACCTTGCGGTCACCATCTGATGGACCGTCAGGAGTGTTGCCGATGCGCTGCCCTCACCTCCCCGAAGGGTTCGACGCCACCGACCCCGATCTGCTCCAGAGCCGCATACCCTTCCCGGAGTTCACCCAACTGCGGCAGACCGCACCCGTCTGGTGGTGCCCCCAGCCGCGCGGCATCACCGGCTTCGACGACGAGGGGTACTGGGCCGTCACCCGGCACGCGGACGTCAAGTACGTGTCCACGCACCCCGAGTTGTTCTCCTCCACCGAGAACACAGCCGTCATCCGCTTCAACGAGCACATCACCAAGGACCAGATCGAGGTCCAGAAGCTGATCATGCTCAACATGGACCCGCCGGAGCACACCCGGGTCCGCCAGATCGTCCAGCGCGGCTTCACCCCGCGCGCGATCCGGAGCCTGGAGTCGGCCCTGCGCGCCCGCGCCCGCACGATCGTCGAGGAGGCGAAGCGGAACGCCGCCGCCGACGGCTCCTTCGACTTCGTCACCCAGGTCGCCGTCGAGCTGCCGCTCCAGGCGATCGCCGAACTCATCGGCGTACCGCAGGAGGACCGCGCCCGGATCTTCGACTGGTCCAACAAGATGGTCGCGTACGACGATCCCGAGTACGCCATCACGGAGGAGATCGGCGCCGAGGCCGCCATGGAGCTCATCGGCTACTCGATGAACCTGGCCGCCGAGCGCAAGGAGTGCCCGGCCAAGGACATCGTGACCCAGCTCGTCGCCGCCGAGGGCCAGGGCAACCTCTCCTCCGACGAGTTCGGCTTCTTCGTACTCCTCCTCGCCGTGGCCGGAAACGAGACCACGCGCAACGCCATCAGCCACGGCATGCACGCCTTCCTCACCAACCCCGAACAGTGGGAGCTCTACAAACGGGAGCGGCCGGCGACCGCCGCCGAGGAGATCGTGCGCTGGGCGACCCCGGTGGTCTCCTTCCAGCGGACGGCCACGCAGGACACCGAGATCGGCGGCCAGAAGATCCGGCGGGGCGACCGCGTCGGGCTCTTCTACTCCTCCGCCAACAACGACCCCGAGGTCTTCGAGAACCCCGAGGTCTTCGACATCACGCGCGACCCGAACCCGCATCTCGGCTTCGGCGGCGGAGGCCCGCACTTCTGCCTCGGCAAGTCGCTCGCGATCAACGAGATCGAACTCATCTTCAACGCGCTCGCGGACGAGCTGCCCGACCTGACGCTCGCGGGCGAACCGCGACGGCTGCGCGCGGCCTGGCTCAACGGCATCAAGGAGTTGCAGGTCCGCGCAGGCGCCTGACGAAGCCTGACGACAGTCTGCGTACAGCCCGCCGACAGCCCGGGAGGCGGGGGCCTTCCCCCTACGCCACGGCCCCCGCCGCCCGCCCTGCTGCCCGTTGGCCGTTGGCCGTTGGCCGATGCCTTCCGGAACCGGACCCTCCCCCACCACGTCTGACCCGGCATGCGGGGGACACGAAGGACACACAGAATTCTGGCCATGATCATCGCGCTGCTCGGGCTCCAGCTCGGCTCGCTGATCGCGCCGGCGTACGCGTGCGGCTGCGGGGCGATGATCCCGGACCGCAACCAACGGATCGGCGTCGACCGGGAGACCTCGGCGGTGCGCTGGGACGGCCGTACGGAACAGATCGTCATGCGCTTCAGCGTGCGCGGAAACGCCGAGCGCGCCGCCTGGATCATGCCCGTACCCGCCCGCGCGGACGTCACGCTCGGCGACCCGGAGCTCTTCGACGCGCTGGAGGACCTCACCGGGCCCGAGTACCGGACCCGGCACTACTTCTGGCCGCGCAGCCGCGACTGGCCCTTCGACCTCACCACCACGGACGGCGCGGCGGCCGAGCCGCCGTCGGCGGGCGCGCCGGACGTGGGTGTCGTCGGGCGCGAGCGGCTCGGCCCCTTCGACGTGGCCCGGCTGACGGCCACGGACCCGAAGGCGCTGAGCGGCTGGCTGGAGGAGAACGGCTTCGAGCTCTCCGACCGGCTGTCCGCCGAACTGACGCCGTACGTCGAGCGGAAGTGGGAGTACGTCGCGGTACGGCTGGCCCCCGAGCCCACCGACACCGCTGCCGACACGGGCACCTCAGGCGCCACCGGCGACACCGGCACCTCGGGTACAAACCCCGCCCCCGCCCTCTCCGGCGACCTCACCCCGCTCCGGATCACCTTCGCCAGCACCGAACTCGTCTACCCCATGCGGCTCTCCCGCCTTGCCAAGAACCCGCAGTCCCTCGGCCTGTACGTCCTCGCCGACCACCGCATGGAACCGCGCGACGACATCGGCGGCTCGCGCCCCGAAGTGACGTTCGCGGGCGGGATCAAGGGGACGGAGGACGAGACGCTCGCCGCCCTCACCGGCGGCCGGCCGGTCTTCCTGACCGCCCTCGACCAGGAGTTCCCCGAGCCGTCCCGGATCGACGGCGACCACGAACTCCGGGCGGTCGCCGACACTCCGTACCGCGAGGTCGTCCACACCGACCGTCTGCTCACGGTCGGCAACGGGATCCCGGTCTGGATCCTGACGGTCTCGGGCGTCCTGCTCGCGGCCGCGGGGACGGTCGGCGCGGTCGTGGCGGTCCGGCGTGCACGGGCGAGGACTGAGGTACGTTCGGCCGTATGACTCAGGATCAATGGACCACGGTGGACCGTTACTTCACCGATCTGCTCGCCCCGACCGACGAGGCGCTCACCGCCACGCTCGCCGACTCGACGGCCGCCGGACTCCCGGAGATCGCCGTCGCCCCCAACCAGGGCAAGCTCCTCAACCTGCTCGTCGCCATGGTGGGCGCGCGTTCGGTCCTGGAGATCGGCACGCTCGGCGGCTACAGCACGATCTGGATGGCTCGGGCGCTGCCGGCCGACGGGGGCCGGATGGTCTCCCTGGAGTACAACGCGGCCCACGCGGACGTGGCCCGCGCCAACATCGCCCGGGCCGGCCTCGACAAGATCGTCGAGGTCCGGACGGGCGCGGCCCTGGACAGCCTGCCCCAGCTGGAGGCGGAGGGCGCGGGTCCGTTCGACTTCGTCTTCATCGACGCCGACAAGGTGAACAACCCGCACTACGTGGAGTGGGCCCTGCGCCTCTCCCGCCCCGGCACGGTGATCGTCGTCGACAACGTCGGGCGCGGCGGCGCGGTCGCCGACGCGGACTCGACGGAACCGGCGATCACCGGCACCCGCGCGATGTTCGAACTGATCTCCCGCGAACCCCGCCTGGACGCGACCGCGTTCCAGACGGTCGGCGTGAAGGGCTACGACGGCCTCCTGGTGGCCCGCGTCGTGGCGTAGGGGTGAACCCTCCGTTTCCCTCCGCGCGTGAGGGCGATGCCGGGCGCCGGCATCGCCCTCACGCCGCTTTGACCGGCGGATGTAGGAGACTGCACTCATGAGCATCGTCAAGATCAACGAATGGGTCAAGCCACTCACATAGAGCTGATTGGCGCGTGCCACAACGGCTAGCCAGCCGAGAAGCCGTCAGCCCCCTCCGTTGACCTATGCCCCACTACGCTCGCCGCACATGGTCGGGCGGGACCAGCCACTCCCGCCCGCCGTGCTCGGGCCACAGGAACGCCATAGGGCGCTTCCGGCGCTCGCCGGGCAACTCGGCGGGATCCTCGTAGTCCCGGATCACGTCACGCAGGATGCCACCCCTTCCCGCGCTGTCCTCGACGCGTCGGCCGATGTCGTCCGGGCCGATCACTTGGGGCACTTCACGTGCTGGTAGACGGCCTTTTCGGGCTGGGTCGGCTCGCGCAGCGTTCCCCGGCGACAGCGTTCGAGCGAGGCAATCGGCTTGTTGCAGGCGGGACACACCTCGCCCGAAGGGGCGTAGGTCGTGTACTCCCACTGCCGTGCGTCTGTTTCACACTCCTGAGCCTTGCCGGGCATGTCGTCGTCCCCTCGGTCCGTCTGCGTTCTTGCCGAGGACGCTAGGAAGACACCGGACGGAAGCTCTACGAAATTGCATGAGTTTGCACGCCAACTCACCTGTCTCATTTACGCGTTGACGCTCAAAGCCCAGGTCGGCATGGTCTGTGCAAGCCCACGCAATCACCTGGACCAGGGAGTCAGCCATGGCCGTAGAGTTCGTAGGCATCGACCCGAACACCGACCGCGATCACTGCCCGACGGTGTGGGCGGACGCGGAAGCTCAGGAGATCTTGTTGCAAGGCTGGAAGCCGGACAGCGAGACTCAGGCCCAGTGCGAGGCGAGCAGCCCCGCGAACGGACCGGTTCCCGACAGCGAGGCCATCGTCAGGATTCCGGCCCGCATGATTCCGATGATCCGGGAGGCGTGCGATGCCATCGAGCGTGCCCAGCTTCGCTGAGCTGTTGGGTCGGTGCGAGCGGTCCGCCGTACACCTGGAGATGCGTGACTCGTACGCCTCCACGGACAGATTCGAAGCATGGAAGCGCGGCGAGCGCATCGACTGGGACGACCGCGCGTCCTGGTGGCACCCGTATGACCAGCTGATCACGGACACCGTGGCGCGTGGGGTGTCGATCCGGCGCGCCCGGGTCATCTCCGAACCCGTGACTGAGTACATCCGCTGGGAGCACTACGTCACCCACGCCAACGTCACGGCCGGCGAGGACGTCCGTTGGCTGCCGCGCCGCCGGGCCACGGACATCGCCCTTCCCGGCAATGACTTCTGGCTCTTCGACGGCGAACTCCTGCGCGTGCACCACTTCTCCGGTGACGGTGTTGTGGTGGAGGACGAGATCAACGACGACGCGGCGACGGTGAAACTCTGCGCATCGGCCTTCGAAGCCGTCTGGGACCGGGCCGTCCCGCACCGCCTGTACGCGATCTGAGGACAGTCAGCTTCATGCCCCCACACCCCTCATCGAGCGTCCAGCAAGCTCGCGAAGCACTCGCGGGCCGGCTAAGCGAGCTACGTAGGGACGCCGGATTCAGCGGGCGGGAGCTGGCTGTCAGGCTTCGCTGGTCGGACTCGAAGGTGTCGCGCATCGGCAACGCCAAGACACCCCCGTCCGACGCCGACATTCGGGCATGGTGCCGGGCGTGCGGAGCGGACGACCAGGCGCCGGACCTCATCGCAGCGAACAGGCAATCCGCGGACGCCCACATCCAATGGAGACGCCTCCAGCGAGGCGGCCTACGGCACGTGCAGGAATCCACGGAGAGCCTGTACCGGCGCACTCACCTCTTCCGCGTCTACGTCTCCGACGTGATCCCCGGCTTCCTCCAGACACCCGGGTACGCGACCGCGCTCCTGTCGTCCATCGCGGACTTTCGTGGAACACCGGACGACGTGACAGAGGCCGTCAAGGTCCGCATGAGACGAAATGCGGTACTGAACAACGCGGCGCACCGGTTCTCGTTCGTCCTGGAGGAATCGGTCCTGCGTTACCGGCTGTGCACCGTCGAGACGATGGCTGCGCAGCTCGGTCACCTCTTGGCGGTCATGGACCTCCAGAACGTGGCCGTGGGGATCGTCCCGTTCTCGTCGCAGCGAACCGTGTGGCCCATGCCGACCTTCACCATCTTCGACGACACAAGGGTGCACGCGGACACTCTGGACGCCGCGTCCACGCTGACGCAGCCAAGCCAAGTCGAGCTGTATGCACGAGCCTTCGACCGACTGTCTCAAGGATCGGCGCGGGGAGCCGCCGCACGCACGCTCGTGACGTCCGCCTTGTCGTCGCTCGACTGACCGTCCGCCTTACTACGGGAACGCAAAAAGGCCCCTGTGCCCTCTCCGGCAAGGGAGAGGGCACAGGGGCCGTATGGCGGCATCAGCCGTTCAGTACGCCGGTGAGGCGTGCGGCTGCCTTGCCGCCGAAGAGCGCGATGCCACAGTAGAAGTCGATGCGGGTTCGGTAGACCGGCTTGTCGTGGGACTCGCCCAGGTCGGTGACCTGAACGCCACCGTTGGCGAGTCCGGAGACACCGGCGTCCGCCTCGGTCGCGCCGAAGCGAACGGCGCAGATGTCACCGGTCTCCGCACCACCGGTCCCGGTCGTCAGCGGCAACACGTCTGTGCCGTCGAGACGCTGGCCAGCGTCCAGCAGCGGGATGCCGTTCCACATGACCGTGGCTTTCCGGCGATGTCCGTGCTCAGCAGCTCACTGCCGCCGAGCCGCCGGAATCCGGATGCGATCTTGGCACGAAGCGCGGCGTTCATGTAGAGCGCGCCGTTCTTGCCGTCGATGCCACGCACCTGGTTGGCCAGGGTGTCAAGCAGATCGAAGAAGTCATGACCGTGGTAACGGCACCCTTCCCTCCGGCGTCGATGACCTGACGCCCGTCGCAACCGCTCGGCCTCGCGCTGGTGCTCAGCACATCGGCCACCATGGGCGGTCAGCTCGGGGCACCCGGGTACCGAGCACGGGGGGGCGCGGTCGTCGGGGCATGGGGCTCGCCTTTCCCGGTCATGACGTCGGAGGAAGGTCAAAAAGGGAAGTCGCGGAGACTCAGGGCGGTGTCCCTATCGTTTATTCATGGCGCCGCAGCCGAGAAGAGTCCGTATTGCGGCATTTCGAAAAGATCATCTTTACTGGTGCTTGGGGCCCCATGGCTTCACGGGCCCTTATCGCTCGGCCCCGCGCTCCCGACACAGCCTCCGGAAGGCAGCCATGACACCCACACCCGGACCTCGGCCAGCACTCGAACTGCGCGTTGGCGGACTGCACTTGATCGTTCAGCGCATACCCGGATGGCTCGTCGCCGTGATCACCACCGCCGGCGGGGCAGCGGGAACGTGGTGGACACAGCGCTAGGCCACGCGCAGCCAGCGCGCCGTACACCACCTTCACGAAGTGCGGCACGACCCAGTTGTGCCGAACTCCGTGCCCGTCTTGAGTCGGTGACACCCCCGGCACAGCATTTGCACGTTGCCGTCCGTGTGGGCCCCTCCCAACGCGAGGGGCCGCACGCGGTCATGCCCCAGCGGCCACCACAGGCGGTCAGCTCGGAGCACCCGGGTACCGAGCATGGGGGCGGGGTCTACGGGGCATGGGGCACCTCCGCTTCCGCTGCCTTCAGACCATGCGTCCGGCACCTTCGTGCAGAGAAATCCTCCACGCGACGTATGGGCCAGTGACCAACTGACCTTCCGGGCGATACGTCCGAAAGATTCGCGCAGAAAGATCCTCCCGGCAGGGAGTAGGCGGCCGAACGGTGTTCTGCTTGAACCATGACGCAAACGAGAGAGACAGCCGAGAACCCGAAGTTCGAACTGCGCTGCGGTGGACTTCACTTGACCCTTCAGCCCGTGCCCGTGTGGCTCGTCTCGCTGATCACTACCGCCGGCGGGGCAGCAGGGGCATGGTGGGCACAGCGCTAAGCGGCGCGCCCAAACTCCGTCGCTGTCTTGAACTGGTGGCAGCCCCGGCACAGCATTTGAACGTTGCCGCCTCTGAACCGTCATACCGTCATGGCTCCGCCCTCTTGTCGGCCTCGCTGCGGACACAGCAAAGCCCTGGCGGTCCGCGACGGACTACCGGGGCGTTCGGGTGCTTGCAGACGCCCGAACGGCTCGCCACCGTGATTCCCCAGCAACGGGCCGTGGCAAGACCTCCGAGGGAGGCTCATGCGTCCGCCGGTTCCGGCGACTCAGCCCACCGCACGATCACACGGTCCCGCGTGTTCGCGTTGCGTCCCCGGCCGACGGACTTGGCGATCCTCACGGAGTCGACGAAGAGCGCCAGAAACTCCCGCTTCTTCTCCAAGTCCCATGCCGCCCATGTCGACCCTTCCCCGAGGGGATCTCCGTCCACGCTCGTCCACTCGTTGGGGATCTGGATGGTTCGGCTTCCGGTCGCCTCCAGTTCCGCCAGCCGTTCTGCCGTCCGCTCCTCGTGGGCAGCCAACCTCGCCATGGACTCCCTGAACATCTGCGCACCGGTCTCGTCGCCGTAGACGCCGGCCAGTCGGTCCACATGGAGGATGCGGCGGGATTCCCGTACGTGCTCCAATTCGGCGCGCACCGCCGCGCGTTCCGCGTCTCGCTGGGACGTGTCCTGTTGGCGGGCGAAGCGCCGTGACGCCTCGGCCAGCCATTCGAGGTCCTCCGGGTCGTCAGGGTCCATGGCGATGAGACGGGCCCACACCCGCCCCGCCGTCTCGCCGTCCGCCGCGTCCTGGCCGATGACGAGACCGCCGTGGCCCGGGACCACTCCCCCGGCCCGGTTGCACTTGTAGTAGAGCTTCCCGGCCCGTCGGTCGGTCACCATCACGGAACCGCAGACGTCGCAGAACAACAGCCCGTGTCCTGCCAGCAGAGTCGGGACGCGTCGGCCCGCTCGTACGACCACCTGCGTCCGGCCGTCCAGCACGTCCTGGAGCTTCCACCACTCCTCCGTGGGGATCAGCGCTTCGTGCGACGTGACAGGCTGCCCTTCGTCGTCACGCAGGATGACGCGCTTCCCCGTCTTGCCGGGGACGGGATTGCCATCGGCATCCTTGGTCGCCTGTACCCGTCCCTGCCACTCGATCGCGTATCCGGCAAGGCGCGGATCCCGCAGGATGCGCAGGACGGTGGACGACACCCACGCGGGGCGCTCCACGGCTTCCGAGACTCCGCGTGCACGGCGCGAGGCAAGGCGCTTGACCCCCGATTCCCCCAGGGACTCCGCTTTTGTGGGCACTCCGTCCTCGTTGAGTCGCTTGGCGATCTGCGAGGCGGACACTCCCTCCACCGCCCACTTGGCCATGTCACGGACGTGCGGGGCTTCCACCGGGTCCGGGACGAGACGGACGACCGACAACTTGCCGCTGGTCGCCCTCTCCGCCGTGAAGCCGTACGGGGCGACGCCTGAGACATGGCTACCGGCCCGCCGGAGCGTGTCCTTGGTGGCGGAGACGTAGGCCGACTTCATGTCGGACTCCTGCTGCGCCAGACCCGCGATGATGGTGAGGATGCCGACACCCACCGGGGTGGACGTGTCGAGGTACGGCTCTTCGACGCTGACCAGCCGGACTCCGTGCGCCTCCAGCTCCTCGATGATCCGCATGGCTTCCAGTGCGCCACGGCGCGTGAGACGCGACAGCGAGAAGACGACCACGGCGTCCACGTGCCCACCCCGCACCGCCGTCATCATCTCTTCGAACCCCGGACGGTGGATGCTCGGGTCCCACCCCGACTTGCCCACGTCCTCGAAGTGGCCCGCGTCGCTCCACCCCTTCGACGCGATCAGCGACGCACACCGTTCGCGCTGCGCCACGGGCGATGCCTGCGAATCGTCCTCACGTCGCTTTGACTGGCGGATGTACGAGACTGCACGTACGTGATCAAGGCTCGGCGCAGCGCCCGGCCTGTGCTTCCTGAGAGGTTCATGTGCCTAGTGTGGTAAAGATCAATGTCCTGACCGTCCCGGCCGAGCAGCGCGAGGTGCTCGAGCGGCGGTTCGCCGCCCGTGCGGGCGCCGTGGAGGGTTCCGACGGCTTCGAGTGGTTCGAGCTGCTGCGGCCCGTGGAGGGGACCGACCAGTACCTGGTGTACACCCGCTGGCGCAGCGAGGAGGACTTCCAGAACTGGATGAACGGTTCGATGAAGGCCGCGCACGGCGGCGGTGGCGGCGGTGGCGCCGAGGGTTCCGGTGGGGAGCGGCCCAAGCCGGCGGCCTCGGGGTCGACGCTCTGGTCGTTCGAGGTCGTCCAGCAGGCCTCCCCCAAGTGACCGGCTGGTCGTTCTCGCCCGAGGACGTCCACACCCCCGAAGCGACGGCCCTGCGCCGCGACTACTACGACGACGTGGCGAGCCGCTACTGGCAGCGGCCGGCCACCGAGGCGGAGGTCGACGAGGGCCTGGCGGGCGACGGGGTCGAGCTGCTGACCCCGCCGACGGGCCAGTTCCTGGTCGGCCGGTACGAGGGCAGGCCGGCCGCGTGCGGTGGCGTGCTGCTCCTCGACGCCGAACGCGCCGAGCTGACCCGGGTGTTCCTGCGCCACGCGTTCCGGGGCACGGGCGGCGCCGGGGCCATGCTGGACCGGCTCGAGGACGCGGCCCGTGACCTGGGCGCGCGGCGGATGGTCCTCAACACCCGCCTCGACCTCGTCGAAGCGCGCGCCCTGTACACGCGCCACGGGTACGGAGAGATCCCGGCGTACTGCGAGGGCCCGTACATGGACGTCTGGTACGGCAAGAAGCTGTAAAAAGGCGGGGCGGGCGGCTCACGCATGATGGTCGCGGGGCGGTTCCGGTGAGTGCGGCCGCTCCGCGTCCGAGCCGCTCAGTTCGGCCGTCAGCTCCTCCACCAACTGCACCAGGTCCGTGGGCCGGTCCGGCCCCCACCAGTCGCCGAGCAGTTCGGCGAGCGACTCCTCGCGCGCCTTCGCCAGCTTGATCGCCGTCGCGAGTCCCTCCTCGGTGAGGATCAGCTGCAGCCCCTCCCGGCGCGCCAGATGGCACTCCTCGACCTGCCGGGACGCCTCCGTGATGGCCCGCAGCGGTACGGGCGTGGTCTCAGCGAGCCGGGCGGGTTCCACGGTCCCGTGGCGGCGAATCCGCAACACCAGCCAACTCGCGGCAGGGAGCAGATCGAGCCCCGCCTTCGCGGTGATCTTCTCGTAGATCGCCTTGCGGCCCTCGCGCGAGCCGAGCACGGACAGGGCCCGTGCGCACTCTTCGTACGAGGAGCGCTCCACCGGGTTGGAGGCCAGGGTCTGGCTGGTGTCGGGCGCGGTGACGGAGCCGCGCAGCTTGTCCTCCTTGAGGAACCAGGCGACGACGAAGGCGACGAGGACGACCGGCGCCGCGTAGAGGAAGACGTCGGTGATGGACGTCGAGTACGCGTGCACGACGGACTGCTGGAGGTCGGGCGGGAGGGCGTCGATGGCGCGCGGGTCGGCGGCGATCTGCTCGGGTCCGGTCCCCGGCGGGAGCGTCTGCCCGGCGAGGGCGTCGTCGAGTTTGGTGCGGAGCCGGTTGGTGAAGATCGTGCCGAAGACGGCGACGCCGAAGGAGGCTCCGATGGACCGGAAGAAGGTCGCGCCGGAGGTGGCGACGCCCAGGTCCTGGTACGAGACGGCGTTCTGCACGACGAGGACGAGGACCTGCATGACGAGGCCGAGACCGGCGCCGAAGACGAAGAAGTAGAAGCTCATCTCCCAGGTGGAGCTGGTCTCCGTCAACTCGTTGAGCAGCAGAAGGCCGAGGGCCGTGATGCCGGTGCCGGCGATCGGGAAGACCTTCCAGCGGCCGGTGCGCGAGACGATCTGGCCTGAGGCGGTGGAGGTGATGAGCAGGCCGAGGACCATCGGCAGCATGTGCACGCCGGACATGGTCGGGGTGACGCCCTGGACGACCTGGAGGAAGGTCGGCAGATAGGTCATCGCGCCGAACATCGCGAAGCCCACGATGAAGCTGATGACCGAGACGAGGCTGAACGTCCGGATCCGGAAGAGCTTCAGCGGCAGCACGGGCTCGGCCGCGCGCCCCTCCACGTACACGAACCACACCAGGAGTACGGCTCCGAGGACGGCGAGCCCGATGATCTGCGGGGAGCCCCAGGCCCAGGTGGTGCCGCCGAGGGAGGCCACGAGGACCAGGCAGGTGGCGACCGAGGCGATGAGGAACGTACCGAGGTAGTCGATGCGGTGCTTGGTGCCGTGCACCGGGATGTGCAGGACGGCGGCGATCACGAAGAGGGCGACGACGCCGATGGGCAGGTTGATGTAGAAGACCCAGCGCCAGGAGAGGTGTTCGGTGAACAGCCCGCCGAGCAGCGGTCCGAGGACGCTGGTGGCACCGAAGACGGCGCCGAAGAGCCCCTGGTACTTTCCGCGTTCCCGGGGCGAGACGAGGTCGCCGACGATCGCCATGGACAGCACCATGAGCCCGCCGCCGCCGAGGCCCTGGACGGCGCGGAAGGCGATGAGCTGCGGCATGTTCTGCGCGATGCCGCAGAGGGCCGAGCCGACGAGGAAGATGACGATGGCGGCCTGGAAGAGCTTCTTGCGGCCGTACTGGTCGCCGAGCTTGCCCCAGAGCGGGGTCGCGGCGGTCGACGCGAGCATGTAGGCCGTGACCACCCAGGAGAGGTGCTCCATGCCGCCGAGCTCGCTGACGATCGTCGGGAGGGCGGTGGAGACGATGGTCTGGTCGAGCGCGGCGAGCAGCATGCCGAGCAGCAGGGCCCCGATCGCCACCATCACCGAGCGGTGGCTCCCGCCCTCCCCTGGTACCGGGCCGCCACCGCCGAGGTTCGCCGTGCGTTCGTCCTGGGCCATGGGCATTCCTCGCTTCCGTTCCCTGCGACTGCCTCCACTGCCTCCGCTGCCTCCATCCTGAGCGGAATGTCCGATTACGGCCTGCGGAGGGGCACGGCTGTTCGCCTCGCCCACGTGGGCGGGCTGCATAATCGCTGCCAGTTGAACTGGGGAACTGGGGAGGGGACCCGCGATGACCGGACACATATGTCCTGAATGCGGTGGACAGAGACCGGGCTGCGCCTGCTACCAGGCGGAGGTCGCGGCGGCGGAGGACTTCGATCCGCTACGGATCCGTCCGTACGTGACGCTGGAGGAGCCGGGGGCGGGTGGGGCTCCTGGGGCGCCTGAGGCTCCTGGGGCGCCTCAGGCCGGGCCTGGCGAACCGCCGGTGCCGGTGCCGCTGCCGACGGCGGCCGGGCAGGACCCGGCGGAGACGATGCCGCTGCTTCTGCCGGGGATCGCGGATGCGCCGAAGGATGGGGAGGGTCCGGAGGCTTCGGGTCCGGGGCAGAGCCCGGGTCCGGGGCAGAGCCCGGGTTCGGGGCAGAGCCCGGGTTCGGGGCAGAGCCCGGGTTCGGGTCCAGGCCTGGGGGAGCCGTACGACCCGTACGACACCGATCTGTACGGCGAGGAGGGCTACGGCGACGAGCCGTACGAGCCCGAGCGCCCCGTCACGCGGCGGCGCGGCGCCCTCGTGGCGCTGGCGGCGGCGGTCGCGGTCGCCGTGGTCGCCACGGCGGCGATCGCGACGGGGCTGCTCGGCGACGACGGGACGGACGACCGGGCGGCCGTGCCCACGCCCACGGTCAGCGCGTCGGAGAACGTCGTCGTGTCGGAGGCCCCGTCCTCCCCTTCGTCGTCACCCCCGTCGTCCCCCACGGCCTCCGCCTCGCGCTCGGCGTCCCCCTCCGCCTCGCCGACGGCCACCCGGTCGCCGGTGCCCACCTCCACGGCCACCACGCCGACCGGACGGCCGACGCCCTCGGCCACCCGGACGACGACGGCGCCCACACCGACCCGTCCCCCCACCCAGGCCGCACCGGGCCCGACCCTGCGCTACGGGGACACGGGCGCCGAGGTCGAGGAGTTGCAGCGGCGGCTCACGCAGGTGTACGCGTACGACGGCGACATCGACGGCAGGTACTCCCGGCAGGTGCGGCGGGCGGTGGAGTGGTTCCAGTCGTACCAGTACATCGAAGAGGACGAGGAGGGCGTGTACGGCCCGGAGACGCGCCGCGCACTGGAGGCGCAGACGACGGGCTGAGGCCGGCCCGAGGTCACGGGCCGAGGCCGCCCCGGAGGCCGACCGAGGCCGGCCCGAGGTCCGCGATGCGGGACGGATTGGCGGAGAGGGGCCCTCGTTTTGTATCGTCGAGGAACAAAGTGGCCCCGCCCGCACCCCCTGACCGGCGGGCGGGACCGCTCTGCTCTCCCCCCACCCCTCCGGAGAACCCTGATGCCCACGCTCACGACGCACGCCCTCCTCCTCGACATGGACGGCACCCTCGTCAACTCGGACGCCGTCGTCGAACGCTGCTGGCGGCGCTGGGCGGAGCGGCACGGGCTCGACGCGGACGAGGCGCTCAAGGTCGTCCACGGCCGCCAGGGGTACGCGACGATGGCCGTCCTCCTGCCGGACCGGCCCATGGAGCAGAACTACGCGGACAACCGGGTGATGCTCGCGGAGGAGACCGCGGACCTCGACGGCGTGGTGCCCGTACCGGGCGCCCCGGCCTTCATGGCCGCCATCGACGACCTCCCGCACGCCCTCGTGACCTCGGCGAACGAGGCCCTCGCCCAGGCCCGGATGGGCGCGGCGGGGCTGCGGATGCCGGGGATCCGGGTGACGGCGGAGCACGTCGGCGCGAGCAAGCCGGACCCGGAGGGCTTCCTCAAGGGCGCGGCGGAACTGGGCTTCGACCCGGCGGAATGCGTGGTCTTCGAGGACTCCGAGGCCGGCATCCAGGCGGGCCGCGCGGCGGGCATGCGCGTGGTGGGCGTGGGCCCGAGGGCGGCGGCCTTCGCCCCGGACGTCCACGTCATGGACCTCACGGAGGTCACGGTCGAGGCCACGGAGAACGGCATCCGCCTGACGTTCGCGGAGTAACCCCAGAGGCCCACCCTCCAACCTCCGGGGGCCCACCCTCTGCCTCTCCGAGGCTCACCGGGCCCCCATCCCCGCACCACCCGCCGGCCCCCGCTCCCGCACGAAGGCCCCCCGGGCGACCAGCTCCAGCACCGCCGCGACGGCCACTGCCTGCACCACCATCAGTGCCACCAGCACGAACAGCTGCACCGCGCCCGCCTCCCACGGCGACGCGCCGCCCAGCAGCATGCCCACGAACGCGCCCGGCAGCGTCACGAGTCCGACCGTCCGCGTCTGGTCGAGCCCCGGCAGCAGCGCGTCCGACGCGGCCCTCCGCGCCACCTCCAGGCGCGCCTCCCGCTCCGGCAGCCCGAGCGCGAGCCCCGCCTCCACCTCGCCCCACCGCGTCTCCAGCTCGTCCAGCGCCCGCCGCCCGCCCAGGACGGTCGCGGTCAGCGCGCCGCCGATGAGGATGCCGGTGACCGGGATGAGCGCCACGCCCCGTACCGGTACGAGCCCGGTGAGCAGCAGCACCCCGACGACCGGCCCGACGCCCGCCGCGATCGGCACCGCGGCCCACCAGCGGCCGTGCCCCGCGCCGGGGACGACGCGCCGTCCGGCGGTCCAGACTGCGACTCCGTACATCACCACCAGGAAGCCGAGCAGCAGCGGCAGATACCGCATGACCCAGCCGATCACGAGCGACACCGCGATCAGTTGGACGGCCGCGCGCCCGCCCGCGACCAGGGAGTCGCGGGCGCGGCCGAGTTGGGCGAACGCGACGACGCCCGCGGCCACGAGCAGCAGAACGGCGAGAACCACCGCAAAGGTGACGTTCACTTCCAGAAGCACACGCCAACCCTAGGGCCAGGAAACGGAACTGTCGTTCCGTCACACCCCTTGATGTGACGTGCCCATGTCGCCACCCTGTTACCTGGCGCACCCCCCACCGAAACCTGGCGCCGCCACGATGACCGGGCGCCGGGCGCACCCGCCCGCGCAGGCACCCGCCCGCACAGGCACTCGCCCGCACAGGCACCCGGACCGCACCACCAAGGAACCGGCAACCCCCCACACACCCGCACCCCCACCTCCCAGGGAGTCCGCATGCCCGCCGCAAGCGCAACCAGCACCCCCACGATCATCGTCTACGCGCGTGGAACGGCCCGCCGAATAGCCCGCCGCGCGACCGTTCTCGCCGCCACCGCCGCCCTCTCCGTCACCGGTCTCCTCGCCACCGCGCCGAGCGCCCAGGCGGCCATGCCGACGCCGGTCAGCGCGGCCACGGCCCGTACGTACCTCGCCTCGCTCACGGTCAAGGCGGAAGGTTCCTCCTCCGGCTACAGCCGGGATCTCTTCCCGCACTGGATCACCCAGTCCGGCGCCTGCAACACCCGGGAGGTCGTCCTCAAGCGCGACGGCTCCGGCGTCGTCCAGGACTCCAGCTGCGCGGCCGTCAGCGGCACTTGGTTCTCCGAGTACGACGGCGCGACCTGGACGGTCGCCTCCGACCTCGACATCGACCACATGGTGCCGCTCGCCGAGGCCTGGCGCTCGGGCGCGAGCTCCTGGACCACCGCCAAGCGCCAGCAGTTCGCGAACGACCTGACCCGCCCGCAGCTCATCGCCGTCACGGACAACGTGAACCAGTCCAAGGGCGACCAGGACCCCGCCGAGTGGCTGCCGTCGCGCACCTCGTACCGCTGCACGTACGTCCGCGCGTGGGTGCACACGAAGTACTACTGGGGCCTGAGCGTCGACTCCGCCGAGAAGAGCGCCCTCCAGTCCGTCCTGAACGGCTGCTGAGACGGCGGCTGGGACGGTAGCCGAGACGGCAGCCGAGGCCGCCGGCCGAGACGGCGCCCGAGATCGCTTCCGCCACCCCTCTGTCGTTCCGTACGGTACGGGCTTGGAACGACAGAGGGGGACGGGAAGAACGATGGCGGCCGGACTGAGGCTCGGACCACTGCTGCGGTACGTCGACGGGGTCACGGGCGACTCCGCGACGATCTGGGTCGAGACGGACCGCCCGTGCACGGCGGAGGTACGCGGCATCACCAGCACCTCCGGCTCCTTCGGGGCCGGCGGCTCCTCCGGTATCTCCGGGGCCGGTGGCTCCACCCGCACCTTCCAGGTGGCGGGCCACCACTACGCCCTGATACCGGTGACGGGTCTGACCCCCGGCACGACGACGGAGTACGAGGTACGGCTCGACGGCCGCACGGTCTGGCCGCAGCCGGACTCCCACTTCCCCCCGAGCACCATCCGCACCCCCTCCCTCTCCCCCTCGGGTGCTGAGGGCGAGGTCAAGGTGGCGTTCGGCTCGTGCCGCTGGGCGGCTAAGCCCGCCAAGGGCAGGGACCCGGTCGGCCCGGACGCCCTCGACACGCTCGCGACGCACCTCGCAGCCGACCCCGAGGCGGCCGAACGCCCGGACCTGCTGGTCCTGTTGGGCGACCAGGTGTACGCGGACGAGACCTCGGCCGACACCCGCCGCTGGCTCGCGGCCCGCCGGGACCCGCGCGACCCGCCGGGTTCGGAGGTCGGGGAGTACGAGGAGTACACCCGGCTCTACGACGAGTCCTGGGGCGACCCCGAGGTGCGCTGGCTGCTCTCCACCGTCCCCAGCTGCATGATCTTCGACGACCACGACGTCATAGACGACTGGAACACCAGCGCCGCCTGGCTCGCGCGGATGCGGGCCACCCACTGGTGGGGCGAGCGGGTGCTGAGCGGACTGATGTCGTACTGGGTGTACCAGCACCTGGGCAACCTCTCCCCCGCCGAGCTCGACGCCGACCCGCTGTACGCGGAGATCCGCTCCGTACCCGACGGCACGGACCGGCTGCGGCGGTTCGCGGCGGAGGCGGACGCCGATCCGGCGTGCGTGCGCTGGAGTTACCGCAGGGACCTCGGGCGGACCCGGCTGCTGATGATCGACACCCGGGCGGCCCGCCTCCTGACGGAGGGCGCGCGGGCGATGCTGGACCCGGCGGAGGCGGCCTGGGTGCGCGAACAGGCGCTCGTGGACCGGGGCTCGTACGACCATCTCCTCGTCGGCACCTCGCTGCCCTGGCTCATGCCGCCCCTGATCCACGACGCGGAGGCCTGGAACGCGGCCCTGTGCCGGGGCGAGCGCGGCGGCCCCGGGGGCCGCTGGGCGCGGTTCGCCGAGGATCTGCGGCAGCGGGCGGACCTGGAGCACTGGGCGGCGTTCCCGTCCTCGTTCGAGGCCCTGACGCGGCTGCTCACGGAGGCGGGCAGCGGCCCGGAGGCGCCGGCGACGGTGTGCGTCCTGTCCGGAGACGTGCACCACGCGTACGTGGCGGAACCCGACTGGACGGAGGGGGCGGTCGAAGCGCCGCCCGAGGCGCGGGTGGTGCAACTGACCTGCTCGCCCCTGCACAACGCGATCCCGCGCTCGGTACGTCTGGGCTTCCGCTTCGGCTGGAGCCGCGCGGGCCGCGCCCTGGGACGCGCGCTGGCCCGGCACGGCCGAGCGGGCCGCCCGCTGATCGACTGGCGCCGGACGGGGGGCCCGTGGTTCGGCAACCAGCTCATGACGCTGACCCTGCGCGCCCGTTCGGCCCGGCTGACGCTCACCCAGGCGCGGGGGAACGGACGGCTGGAGAAGATCGACGAGCGGAGTCTCGAAAGGAGTTGAGCGGTCGGGGGTGCTCCCCGGGCGACAGGACCGAATGTTGAAGTTGCAAGTACTAGTCAGGCATGCCTAACCTGTCGACCTCATCGGTTCCGTCCCCCCGCGTCCCGACCCCTCGGGACCGACTCGACCGAAGGAGTCTCCCCATGAGCCCCAGCCCCAACTCCCATCCCCATCCCCACTCCCACCCCCTGGGCGACCGACTGACCCAGGCCCAGCCGTACGCACTCGCCGGGTTCCGCATCGTCATAGGCCTGCTCTTCGCCTGCCACGGCGCCGCCACGCTCTTCGGCGTCCTCGGTGACGGGCCGACGGCCACGGCCGGCACCTGGCCGGGCTGGTACGCGGCGGTGATCCAGCTGGTCGCGGGCGTCCTGGTGCTCGTCGGCCTGGGCACCCGTACCGCCGCCTTCCTCGCCTCCGGCTCGATGGCGTACGCGTACTTCTCGGTCCACCAGCCGGAGGGGCTCTTCCCGCTGGAGAACAGCGGCGAGAGCTCGGCGCTGTTCTGCTGGGCGTTCCTGCTGCTCGTCTTCACCGGGCCGGGCGCCCTCGCGCTCGACCGGGTCTTCGGCGGAGCCCGCGAGGAGCGGCGGAGCGAGCCGGTCGCGGCGTAGCGGCGAGGACGGACGTCATCCCTACATGAGCGGATTCCGGCCCCTGCCGGAATCCGACCCCCACCGCCGCGTACGCTTCTGCGCTGTGAACGTGCTCGACAGCATCGGGTCACTGCGGTCGCTGACCGCGGGCCCCTGGATCTACGCGGCGGTGGCCACGTCGGTACTGCTCGACGTCTTCCTGCCGGTGCTGCCGAGCGGAATCCTGGTGATCACGGCCGCGACGGCGGCGGCGACCGCCACCGCGGCCTCCCCGGACGTACCGTCCGTCGTCCCGCTCCTCCTGGTCGCGGCCACGGCCTCGGTGCTCGGCGACTTCGTCGCGTACCGGCTGGCGTGGCGCGGCGGGGCCCGGCTCGACCGGGCGATCTCCCGCTCCCGCAGGCTGACGCGCGCGCAGGAACGTCTCGGCACCGCCCTCGCGCGCGGCGGCGGCCTGTTGGTGGTGATCGCGCGGTTCGCCCCGGCGGGCCGCTCGGTGGTCTCCCTGGGCGCGGGCGCGGCGAAGCGCCGGATCGTCGACTTCCTGCCCTGGTCGGCCCTCGCGGGGGTGGCCTGGGCGAGCTACAGCGTGGCGCTCGGCTGGTTCGGCGGGCTGTGGCTGGGCGCGACCTGGGTGGGCGTGGGCGTCTCCGTCCTCGCCCTGTTCCTGGCGGGGGCGCTGGCGGCCTACGTCATACGGCGTCCGGCTGCGGCTCCCGCACCGGCTCCGGCTTCTTGAGCCCGCGCACTTCGAGCCGGCCGAGGAGCCGGGCGGTCGCGTCGGCGATCTCGTCGACGGCCTGATCGAACACCTCGCGGTTGTGCGCGGCGGGTCTGTGGAATCCGGACACCTTGCGGACGTACTGCAGGGCGGCGGCGCGAATGTCGTCCTCGGTGGCCTCGTCGGGGAGGACCGGGGGCCGAAGGGTCTTGATGCTGCGGCACATGCCTCCAGTGTCGCGCAAGCCACTGACAGCAGCCCGGGGCTACGACGTACGTGTCCGCGGGGGCTACGACGTAAGCCCGCGCCGACTCCTGGCATTGATCTCGGCGGCCCGGGCCCGGAGCTCACGCATGGGAGTGGCGAGCTGGACGTCCCGGGGATCGGCCTCCCACTCACGGCCGCCGTTGACGGGCCGGATGAGGTAGCGGCCGGCGACGCTGTCGACGTAGAAGCCGACAAGCCCGGTGGCAGTGTCGCGTACGAGGTCACCGACCTCGGGAGTTGCCTGCACGAATGCCTCCGTCCCGTAGCGAGGGATCTCTAGAGATACACCCAGAGAAGCCCGATGACTCCCCCCTGTCAACGTATCTCTAGAGATGTCCCCCGATGGATGGATCACTCGCACACGTCGGCGCAGACGCGTGCACCAGGTCGCCGGAGTGCGCCGTAGGGTGTCCCGCAGACGAAGGGAGTGGTCCACCCATGACTGACCAGGACAGCGGTCGTCGGCCCAAGTACCAGCGCATCGCCGACGAGTTGAGAACCGCCATCCAGTCAGGCGCCTTCGCCCCCGGCGACCGGCTCCCCGGTGAGAACGATCTGATGACCACGTACGAGGTGGCGAGGATGACGGCCCGACAGGCGCTCTCGGTCCTGCGCAACGAGGGCCTGGCGGAGGCCCGCAAGGGCGCCGGCGTCTTCGTGCGCACGTTCCGCCCGCTGCGCAGGCGGGGCATCCCCCGGCTGGCGCAGGACCACTGGGGCACGGGCCGCTCGGTGTGGTCGGCGGACATCGAGGACCGCGCACTGGTGGTGGACCAGATCGAGGTGGCCGGAACGACGGCGGACTCCCGGATCGCCGGGGCCCTGGGCCTCCCGACCGGCGCACCCCTGTGCATCCGAAGCCGCCGCTTCGTCCTGGACGACAAGCCGGTCCTGCTGTCGGTCTCGTACCTCCCGGCGACCCTGGCTCAGGACACACCGATCGCGACTCCGGACACGGGCCCGGGCGGCACGTACGCACGACTGGCCGAACTGGGCCACCAGCCGGTCCACTTCCGCGAGGAGATCCGCTGCCGCATGCCGACGGCGGACGAATCGGAGCGACTGGCACTGGAGTTCGGAACCCCGGTGATCCTGATCGCCCGTACGGCGTTCACGGAGAAGGGGGTCGCGGTGGAGCTCAACGAGATGACACTGGACTCGGCGTCATACGTACTGGAATACGACTTCGACGCTTAACCCTGACTGCGAGACCGAGCCCCAGGCACTCCGGTGTTCTGCTGCACATCGGCATTGACCTGCCCGCCAAGCGTCATAACATTCAGGGTCGCCGAATTCTCACTGGCGATGGCCTTCTCGACACGAGCGACAAGAAGGGTGAAGCATTCCCGCTCGGAGAGCCCGTGATAGGGCCCGACGCGCGCCGCGAAATACACCCGTTCATGCCCGAGAAGCTGCTCGGTGGACCGATAGTTCTTCCACTGCTCGCGATACCGATACACGCTCTCCAACGACACGGAGGCGACGACGACAAGGCTGAGCACGGTGGCGGTGACCTTGGCGAACCCAAGATCCAGATTGACGAGCACAGGCACGAGCGCACCACCGACAACAGCCAGCGTGCGCATGCGCAGATGCATGGCCTTCATCTTGGTGGCCTTGACGTCGTACCACTCCTGATACTGCGTCAACCGACTCTCGACATACCGCTCGGCCGTCATCACGCCGCCCACCTCAGCATCCGGCGCATCCCCCACATCAACCATGCCCGGAGTACACCGCCACCCACCTACCGGAGTCAACCGACCCCCGGCCCAAATACCCCATGGCAGCCGCAGGGACGTCAGGACTAACGTGCCCGCATGGACCGCCTACGCCGTGCAGCCCTGAAGCAGGCCCTCGGGGAACAGCCCACCGAGGACCTGCCGATGCTCGCGGCCCTGACGCTGGCCGACGGGGTGGACACCCCGGCCCTGGTCGAACTGGCAGGACTCTCCCGACGCGACCCGCCGGCCGGCATCCGCGACCTCTTCGAGCAGACCTTCGCAGAACTGGGGCTCCCACTGCCGGAAGCCGAGGAAGCGTGGCGCGAACGCATGCTCGACGCCGCGAAAGGCATGCTCAGCGGCTCCCTTTCACCCTACGAGGCGAGCAACGAGATCTACTGGTGCGCCTGCCACCTGGAACGGACGGAGACCACGACCGAGCTAGTGGCCCAGTTCGTAGGGCTGTGGAGCACCTGGGAAGACCACCCGAACAAACGCGGCTCCATAGAACACTCCATGCGCCAGGCCGCCGCCAACCTCCTGCACAGCCACGGCAGCCAGACACCCGCCTGAGCAAGCGACGCGGGCGCCCCGCAGGGCCCCGCGCCAGGTCCAGCCAGCTTGCCCGCGACCGCACGGCACAGCCCTAGTTCACCGCCGTTGCAACGCTGGCGACGCCCGAGGGGCCCACTCACTCTCCGTCGCTGCGCTCAAGGACCAAGGCGACAGACCCGTCCTCCAACCCGTTGCTGTCTTCGAGGTGCAGATGGGCCCCATCGGAAACTCCTTCACCGGCCAGCACCAGAAGATGCCCTGCGAGCGTCCTGAGCCCCGCGGCGTTCGCCTCGATGACGACCTCGTCACCGAGGTTCCGCACCTCGATCCGTGCATCGGCATCCCATGTGAAGTGGAGCCCTGTGCCCTCGAAGGCGGCAGTGACATGCGTACTCTCGCTTGACGCTGAGCCGGTTCCGGAAGTCATGGAACTCATGATGCCGCTACACAGAAAGCCCCCAAGAGACCGGGAGGCACCGACGGAAGCTCAGGGGGCCGTGACCGTGATCTCGGCACGGACCTCTCCTCACGGCAAGCGCGGCCACGTCCCTGCGGATCTCTACCCGATCCCTTGGGGGAAATTCAGGGGCAGACTCCGTAGTGAGACCGTTTGGGAGCGTAGCCGGGCTGTACCCATACCGCAGGCGCACGGCGAAGGCCCAGGTCGAGCAATGCTCTGACCTGGGCCTTCGGTGACCTTTGGCAAGGTCAGCGCGGTGGGCGCGGACGGTTTCGAACCGCCGACATCTGCTTTGTAAGTTCGCCCAACCAGGCAGCCGGCCTCTCGACCACCCTCGTGGTCGAGATTACTCCGGGCGTTATAGGGGGCCCACGACCGCTCACGTCCACCGACGTTGCCGTCACAGACTGCCGTCAGTCACCTCAGGGCCAGGCGCTTAGCGCCACAGATAGCAGGGACAGCCCGAGACTCCGCAGCGGGTCGGCGTGCTCAGTTGAACCGACCAACCCCTTGGGCCCAGCGGCCTCCTCGCCCGCCGGGCTAGCCGAGCCGAGGGTGGGGCACGTCCTCGACATCGGCGTACTCCCAGCTCTCCACAGCATCGTTCCCGCTCGCCGGTCACGACCGGACGGGCGGCGGACGTTCCGTCCCGCACCTGGTGCCCGTCTGCGACGTCCTCCCCACCCCTCTGATCCGGAAGGGGCACCACCAGGACCGCAGGCATACGTACCACTTCGGCCCCAACTACCTCATCGCTCTCCCTGGTTCTTCCCCAACCGGCTCCGTGTCGAGGAGAGTTGCGGCAGGATGCTGCCATGACCGCAGAATCAGCCGCCCTTTGGGCTGCAGTCATCGGGGCGAGCGCAGCAACGCTCGTGGGCGGACTCGCTTTTTGGGCTGCGATGCGAACTGTGAGTAGAACAGCGCTCGTGCAGCGAGAGCAGTCCTTCTGGGCGTCTCGTCGAGACACCTACGCGAAGATGATGACCTCACTTCAATCTCTCGACCGGGCGGGTTGGGAATGTCGTGACGCTTTCAAGAGTGGCGACTTCAGTGATGCGCACCTCAAGAAAATACAGGATGCCGGGCACGCCTTTGAGCAGGTGCGGTTCGTGATGTCGCTAGAAGCTCCTCACGACCCCTTCATCGCAACAGCCCTGAAGACTGCCGCGGGAAGAGTTCTGCGCCTGGTTACGGGAGTCATTGCTTGGCATCAAGATAACGCCAGTTCGACGCCGATGGCCACGGCCGATGAATGGTTCGACGACATTCGTCGCGAGCTAAAGAAGCTCGGGGCCGCCAGGGATTCGCTTTTTCAGACAATGAGAAACGATTTGCATCGAGAGGTCGGCGGCGACCCCGAGCATTTTGGAGTGCGAGTGCGAGTGCGCCGACGGCGGACCCGGCAGCGACGCATCGATCGCCTGCTCATCGACAACGACCTCGTGCCTGTGTCATCTGAAGGCCAGGGCGACGGGTAGGTCGCCACGAGGTCGCGGTAGGCGGAGCCTGTCTCTCGGCGAGGATCGCAACTGGAAGCCTGGAGTGCCACCCAGGCCCCGGCCGCGGTTTGCCGGTCTAGTAGAGAGGGAGTCGAAATGGATGCTGGTGTAGCCGCTGTTCTGGGTGCTGCAGTGGGAACGGCCGGCACAATTGTGACGACCCTGGCTTCGCGGTCACTGGCTAAGACCCAGATGCGCGTTGACTCTGTGAGAGCGCGTAGGGAGCCCAGAAGGTCGTCCTACGAGTCATTCTCATCGGCAGCCACCGCGCTCCACGACCATCTCCAGCCCTGGATCACCTTCGGTCCTCTGCTTCAGTCGACGCAGCTGCCTGAGGCGAGGACAGGTGTGGTCGCGGTGAAGGAGGACGAATTCAAAGAAGGCTACATAACGCGCGCGATCGAGTTGGCTGACGAGGTCAGCCGCTGCGGACGTCGCGTCACGCTAGACGGGCCATCTGATTTGGAATCCTCTGTCAACGCTGTGGCCGGCCTGTCCAGCGACCTGGTTTCTCTGTTCAGGTTCTTCCACAACGTGGGCCACATTGCTGACGCAGGGTCGACCGTAGTTGCCTACGACACATCAAGTCTTCCCGATCAGCTGAAGCAGCTGGAGCAAGGTGTCCGAGACTTCCTGGCCCGTGCCAGTGAGGCCCTGGAACGCGATCCCCTCGCTTGATACGCCTGCAAGTGGGCTGTGTCTCCCAGCCAGGGATTGGGCGGGGTTGATCGGAGAGCCCCACCAATCGGCAAGGCCCGTCCTGCACTCCACACGCTGGGACGACGGGGCACGTGACCCTACCGAGCTTGCCTCAGGCGCCGTGGAGCTGACTGACAAGGAGCTCGTCGAGACCAAAGCTCTCCTGGAGGCCCTCTCCGTCGATCGGCCCGACGAGCCAGAGTTCACCGCAGTTTGTTTCAACGAGTTCTTGATTAATCGCGACTCAAGCGACTCAACGCTCCTCAACGCAGGTCAGAATGGGTGCCTCTGAGAGGCCTGGAACAGCTACGTGCGTCTCAGATCGCGACTCAGACGGTGGCGGTGGCGGTGAAGAGGCCAGCCACCGCCGAGGCGACGGTGGTCTCTTCCGCTATCGCGCATGTGTGTGGCGAGGGCCGTCAGCTCCCTACCCGAGGCCCCACTGTTCGAATGCCAGGAAGAGGCGCGCGGTAGCGCGGCTGCGGCTAACGAGCGAGCAGACCAAGGACGGCCAGGCGCTATCGGTCGCGGCCTGAGCGTCCGGGGGGCTGCCGGGCCTCCCGGAGAGGGCGTTGTACGGGGAGGATCTGCGTGTGATTGATTTCCTCAAGGAGCACCAGACGCTGATACTCGTGTTCCTCCCCATCGCGGTCGGCTTCGCCGGCGCCTGTCTCGGCGCTTGGCTCCAGGCCCGCGGAGGCGTTGCGCAGGCCAAAGCCGCAGAGGCGGCAGCGAAAACGGCTGCGACAGCGACCCTCCAAGCAGTCCGGGAGCAGGCCGACCACGCCGCCACCGCGGCCCACGCCGCTGCTCTGCGCGAGCAGCGAATCAGTGCAGCGACGAACGTGATCCGCGCCGACAGGGCGTTAGGTCGAGTTCTGCACACGATGTTCCGAGAGCCCGACACGGACTCCACCCCCGCCTACGACGAACTTCTCCATGCCTGGGGGGCGGTTCAGCTTGTCGCTCCAACATCTCTCACCACCGCATCGACGCGCGTTCTGAACGCGTCGCAAGACGTCCAGCGCCTCGCTCGCCAACGAGGTGAGGCGTACCGGCTCTACCGGCAGTTGAAGGGCGTCCGGGTTTGGGCTCCCGAGTACGAGGATGCCCGCCGGGCTGTTGAGGCCCTGGATGCCTTCCGCACCGCGTATGCAGGCGAAGCTGCGAACATGATGGAGGTGCACGATGCGGCATCTGCGGCTCTCGACCGGCTACCGGCCCTGAATTCTGAGCAGGCGTCGGCTCTGCTCAACGACTGCTTGGAACCGGAGATCGGTCCCCTGCTCGCCCAGTCCGGGCGGGAGCACAACGAGGCCATGGACGCCTTTGTCAGCTGTGCGCGCGCTGTCCTGGGCATCGACGACTAGGACGAGAGGCCCAGCCTGGGGCAGAGGGGGTCTCTTCCGTATCGGCCGGATCTGGGGGAGGGCCGTCAGCTGCTTCATGTGTTGTGGCTGTGGGCCGCATGGGGGTGTCCGCTCCATGCTCCAGCGTTCGGAGCCGCTCTGATATCGGTGCCCCAGATTCAACGTTGTTGTACCAGCGTACTCAGCGGCTGTTGCTGCGCATGGCCCATCAGAGCGCGGCGAGGGCTGCGGAGCACGCTGCAGCAAGAGTGAGGACAGCCGCGAACGTCGCGCCGGCACGAAGCAGGGCGCTCGGGTATGTAGCTCCATCGAGTCGAGCAAGGACTCCAGCGGCAACCGCAGACAGGATTGCGAACAAGACAGTGACGGCGATGGCGATGGCGAGCAGGACGAGAGCAAGGTGGGGCACTGCAGTCTCCTTGAGGTGTCGAACTGATGCGACCGACGTTCTCGAACTCGCTGTTCGCCGGGGTCCTGTCGAACGAAGATGAACACCGGTGAACACCGGGAGGCGGGGCGCATGAGTGCTGGGCAGATGCGCGTTGGCGAGCAGAGCTCGCGCGATTCGGCATTGGCGGAGCTGCACGACAGGTTGGGTGACGCGTTGGCGCGCCAGCGGCTGAACAAGTCGCAGCTCGCTGCCAGGGCTGGGCTTGGGCGAACTACCGTGTCAGAGGCGTTCCGTGTCGTGCCGTCGGCTGAGACCGTGGCTGCGCTGGCTGGGCCGTTGCGACTGCCGGTAGACGAGTTGCTGATGCTGCGTCGCACGGCAGCCGACGACGATGGGGACGGCCCAAGCGCTGGTACGTGGCTGGGTCGGCCGATCGAAGAGTGGGATCCGCACGCCCTGGAGGTACATCCGGCTGGGTCCGCCGCCGGAGCGCAGGCGATGCCCAGCTATGTTCGCCGCGCGCACGACCAGGAGCTCGCAGCAGCTGTCCGGGAGGCCCGCCATGGGATTAGCCGCATGATGGTGCTGGTCGGCTCATCCTCTACGGGGAAGACGAGGGCGTGCTGGGAGGCAGTACAGCCGCTGGCGGAGGTTGGGTGGCGATTGTGGCATCCCTTCGATCCAACCCGGGCCGCTGCAGCCATGGAGGACCTGCATCAGGTTGAGCCTCGTACCGTGGTGTGGTTGAACGAGGCCCAGCACTACTTCGGTGACAACCGGCTGGGTGAGGAGATCGCAGCCGCGGTGCACGCGCTGCTCACGCAGCCGGAGCGGGGGCCGGTGCTGGTGCTGGGAACCCTGTGGCCCGAATACGCCCGCCAGTACCAGAACCTGCCAGCCGCTGGTGGTTCCGATCCTCACAGCCGGGTCCGTGAACTCCTGGCTGGACGAACGACCACTGTGCCACCCAACTTTGATGCAGAGGCGCTGCGTTGTGCGGCCGGCCTAGCAAGGGATGGCGATCGGCTGCTGGCGGATGCCCTCACCCGAGCTGCCATCCACGGTCAAGTCACCCAGGACTTGGCAGGCGCTCCCCAACTCCTCCAGGCCTACGACCACGGAAGCCCGGCCGCCCGAGCCGTCCTAGAAGCGGCGATGGACGCCCGACGTCTGGGCGTCGGCCTCTACTTACCTCAAAGCTTCCTCATCGATGCAGCCCTCGACTACCTTGCCGAGGCCGACTATGACCACCTTGCCGACGACTGGGCCGAGGCGGCATTTGCCGAACTTGCCCGGCCTGTCCACGGCCGACAGGCACCGTTACGTCGAGCCTCCCCTCGGCCCGTCAGGCGCCCGCCCGGAACGCCGTCATCCAGCTCGCCAAGCCAGACGGCGGGGCCGGCCTTCCGGCTCTCTGACTATCTCGAGCAGCACGGTCGTGACACCCGGATGAAACTCTGTCCGCCCGTCTCCTTTTGGGCTGCCGCGCACGCACACCTCACCCACCCCGAGGACCTTGGAAATCTCGCCGATGCTGCCGCGCGTAGGCATCGCCTGCAATGGGCTCATCACCTATGGCTCGGCGCCGCCGAGGCAGGCAGTATCGCAGCGCTCAGCTACGTGGTCAGAGTCCGGGAAGGGGCAGGAGACCACCAGGGTGCCGAAGAGCTCGCACGTCGGGCCGCAAGGGATGGCAACCCCCGAGCACTAGCTCGGCTGGCCGAGCTTCGGAAGGCAGCAGGGGATCACCAGGGGGCACAGGACCTCGACCGGCAGGCCGCTGACTCGGGCGATGTCTTTGCGCTTGCGCGACTAGCGGAGCTCCACGAGGCGGCTGGGGATCACCTGGGCGCCGAAGCGGCGGCCCGCCGGGGCGCCGCGATCGGCAACACTGACGGCCTCGCGCGCGTGGCACACCTCCGCAGGACCAACGGAGATCACAAGGACGCCGAGCCTCTCTACCAGCAAGCCGTTGCTGCCGGCGACGTCGAGGCACTCTTCTTCCTGGTGGAACTGAAGGAGAAGGCCGGTGACTACAGGCAAGCAGAAGCTTTCGCCTTGCAAGCGGCAGAAGCTGGCGAGAGCCTGCCACTGGAGCACCTAGTTTCGATTCGAGAGTGGAAGGGGCGCCACAGGGATGCCGAAGCCTTGGCCAAACGGGTCGTCTACACCCACACCAGTGAGGCCTTGTTCAGGCTTGCCCGGTTGCGGGAGCGTGGCGGCTACAACAAGAGCGCAGAACGCCTCTATCGGCAGGCTGCTAGCGCCGGCAACGCCCGAGCGCTCGCCCACTGGGCGTGGATTCGGGAGCGGCGTTCCCGACACGGCGAGGACGCCGAATCCTTCGTCCAGCAGGCCGCAGACGCCGGCAACCCCTACGCGTTCTACTACCTGGCTCATCTGCGGCAGGAACAGGACGGGGATCAAAAAGGCGCCGATCACCTCTACAACCAGGCCATCATTGCCGGGGATGACCGAGCGCTTTATCCCTTAGTGCAGATGCGAGAGGAGGACGAAGACCACGTTGGCGCTGAAGCTCTAGCTGACAAGGCCCTCGGTCACGCTTACGTCCTGGTCCTCATCGAGTTGGCCGCAATTCGCGAACGCGCCGGACACGAAAGCGCAGACAGCATCTACCGGCGCATCGCCGATGCAGGGATTCCATTCCACGACCACGAAGCCGACAATCCATTCCTTGACTTCAACGCGCGGTGGCCTCACGGCCTCGATCCAGATGGATCACCGACACCTTCCTGGCGCTGAGGGCCTGGGAGCAGGATCTCTGGTCTTCGCGACTCAGTGCGTCTCACTTCCCGGCTCAGGTTGCCGAGAGACCACCCGCCGCGCCGCGGAACCTCAGCGTCCCGCGCTGTCGCGCCGGGCGGGATCACGCCGACACCCAGTTGTGGACGACTTGGTGGCCATGCCGTCGGTCAAACTGGCCGGCCTGAGGCAGCCCGCACGCGTCTGTGAGAGAACCGAGGGCCCGTCTCTTCCCTTTTGCTGGCGGCCGTACAGCAGCTCCGTTTGGACGGTGGGGACCCCTCTGTAGCTGGGCAATCGATCCACTCCTTCGGGTCCCACGGGTGGCGGCCCGCATACAACGGGCGTGAACTCATGCCTAGGAACAGCTAGCGGAGGCCTCGTGAATATCGTCTCAGAACTGCTTGCCAGCCCCGAATTCGTCAATCGACTGAGGGTAGATCGAAACGCGGCGAACCTCAAGGAATGCCTCACACTTCTGGGAATCTCGAACTCAGAGCGTATGGAATTTACGCCGGAGGGGATTACTTCTGAATTCGAGCCAATCCCTCTTCCGCAGGCACTAGAGGCCCAATTGATCATCATGTCAGTCAATGCATTCTCCGAGGCAGAGCGCAGGGAACTGCCTACGGACACTCACCACGGCGATCCGCTGTGGTTGCAGGCCAAACCCATCGACCCGGACGCGAAAGAGTTCGCTACTTATCCGGATGAGTATGACCGCACGCCACGACTGATGCTTTATCGATACGGAGAGCAGACCCCTACAGGGGTTGCACTGGATGTCATCAGTGCAGAAATCGAGGAGACCAGAAAAGGAGGGAAACCGCTCCGGCGCCTCCGGGGCCTGTTCCGTCGCCACCAAAAGTGCCCGGCGGGATTGACTGATCATCGAGACGAATTCATCTGCCCTCAGGGTCGATGTCCATTGGGCGGTGTTTGCAAACCCGTCACAGTCCTTGATGATTCCGGAGGGCTTCGTCAAGTATGCGAATGCCAGCACTAGGCTAGGGAGGGATGATCACCCCTAGCCGCGGCGAATGCTGACCACACAAAGTCCGGAGGCGGCAGTGCTAAACGTAGATCCGGGACCTCCATGCCCGCTTGCAGCGCAAAGCACTCTGCCATTTTGGATGCAGGTTGTAAGCGCCATCGCATCATGGGTTGCTTTGATCACCGTCGTAATCGCTGCACTGACGTTCTATAAAGCTCAGTCCCGCCTGAGATTGAGAGGGGTAATCGATGCCGACCGCAAAATTCGAGTGATCGTAGAGAATCGGGGCAGAATCGCAGGTGAGATTACGAATCTTGCAGTAGGGGTGCCGTTTCGAACCTCATGGAAGAAACTGAGGCGTGACTATTGCATCTTGCCAACCCCGCCCATCAAGTTCGTCCCCGGCGAGAAAGTTGGGGAGATGGGACTTCTCGAGCCGGTAGAAGTAGCACCCGGAGGGGCAAGGGATTGGGAAGCGAAATGGCCCGATGAGGAGGTGCACGCCTATGTGCGTGGCTACTGGGGAAGGAAGAAGTCGAAATCCGTCAGCTACAGCGATTTGCGGATTTGCGGTAAATTCAACGGAAAATTCAGAAGCGGGCCCATCAAGAGAGTGGATGGCAGTTTCCTGAAAGCGCAAGACGAGGAGGCCAGGCGTCGAGCGGGGGAAAAAGGTCTTTAGACGCCGCGCGCTCTATCCTGGTCTGCTGGGGCTCCGTCCCAGCCCCGGCTGCGCCACAGGCACCACCCCAGCTTCGGAGCCGAGGTGTACGTCAGCCACACCATGAACAGACCGACATCCCGGCCGGCCGCTGTCCACTCGAGGCCAGTCGCCCGGCACGGCGGGCAGAGTGCGACACCCCTGGCGTAGACCTTGTTGCTCAGCTACGCGCGTCCCGTCCGAGCCGAAGGTTCCGAAATCACGTGAAAACCGGCTGCGCGTGAGGCGTCAGCAAGCGGACCATTGCACCCATGGACATGGCTGCCGCACAGCGGAACGAGACGGCTCGCCAAGGCCTCACGGAACTCGACAACCTCTTGAGTCGTGATGCATCGGGGCACGCACCTAGCCCGTCGGAAGATCGGCGCCCGTTCATCGTCGGCTGGGGGCTGATCGCCGCACTGCACCGGCAGGCGCACGCCGTTGTCGCTCTGCACAAACTGGGGCTAGGGCACGAGGCCGCCCCCAATCGTCGGCTGATGATCGAGTACATGGCCCAGCTCCACTGGCTTGCAGAAGACAGCGGAAGCGCGGTGGATTCCATGAACAAGAAGTTCCAGAAGGACCATGGCAACCTGCGCCAAGCCGTCGATTCGGGAGGGGTGTTCGCGTACGACGCTGACGTGGCTGCACTGGCTGACGAGGTCAGGAACGCAGAGATCGCTCCCGATCCCGCCAACACCTATAACGGCACCAGTCATCTTCTCAATCGTCTCGGTAGCGGTCTCAATGAGATCTGGCGCAGCGAAACGCAGCACTCGCACTCCGGCATCGCCGCCGCACGGGTGTTCTTCGATAACGCTGATGAGTCTTCGGTGCAGCTCTACGCCAATCCCCACTATGGCGAGCAGCAGAACCCTCGGCCTTCATGGCCTTCATGCTCTTGTTCTGCGGTATCGAGGCATTCAACAAGCTCTTGGTCGACTCTCCCTGGTCCAACGACCTTCGGAAGATCGGGATCAGCGCGGGTCTCATCGACCCGACGGATGAGCCAGTTTGAGCACGAGGCAAAGCTCCTGGCCGCAGGAGGCTCATCCCGACGACTGATGCCTGCCCCATGTCCGACTTCGGGTGGCGTATGAACGTCTCGCGTTGTATCGCAGGTGTCGTCGCAATGTTGCGGTGCCCCTCGGAGGGCGGTGGCACCGTCCTGGCGGTTAACGAAGCCCGCGTTGGTCGACGAACATACACACGAGCTATTCAGAGGCAACCTCCTCCTCGCCACGCCGCTTCTCCAGCTCCTCGATGCCACGGCCGGTGAGGTACAAGGTGAGCCCCCGATGAGGTGAGGGAGCTGTGAGGCGCACGGAGAAGAAGCGGGGCCAGCCTGAATCTTCCAGTTCGACCTGCCCCAACGCCCACTACTGAGGCACTGGCTTCTTCATCGCCCCCCGGCTGGGTCCTGACATGCGCAAGGGAATCACCCCCGCCTCGAACTGAGGAGAAGCAGCCGTGACTTCACATGCCCACACCGTATCCGACTCTCAGCCCCATGCCCGGATTCTTGGCTGGGTGACAACCGTGAATGGACTGGTGTCCATATTGCCGTGGTCATCCTGGCTCTGACCGGCCACGGCACCGCGGCCGCCACTGCCGGAGTCATCGGCGGCGGAATGAGTGCTGCCGGTGGCATCCAGATAACCGTCCGCATCCGACGCTGAAGCATTGACATTCTGCTACGCCGTAGCGGGTCGTCTAGCGCAGGGTGCGGCGTAGCAGTCCACGCCTTGGTCCTTCAACAAGGCCGGGGAGAAGCAGAGATCCTCGCCGACGCTCCACGCCGTCGACTCGACGGGGGTCGCGGGGGCCAGTACGCCGAACTTGAGCGCGCGGTCCCGCCAGCGCCCCACCTCACCCGGGCGCCGCCTGGGTTAACGCACCGATTCCAAGGTGCCGCCATAGCCGAGTGTCCTGAGCACTGTCACCGGGCGTCCGTCGTAGATCAGGTGCGGCTCGTCTGCGCTGGGTGGCTCGAAGCGGTTGGCGTGGCGCTGTAGGTCATCTCTGCTGAAGTACATGGAGTTCGGGTCGGCGTAGGTCTGCTGGTTGCGTTCCTCGATGCGCTCCCACAGCTCGTCGTGGGTGGCAGGCAGGTAGACCAGCGTCACGGCTGCGCCGGCCTGTTCGCCGATACGGCGCCACTGCTGGCGCTCGTCCGCGGTCCAGAAGCCGTGGTCCATGACCACGTCACGGCTGGCGGCGAGGGCGGTGCGCAGTTCGGTGGCGATCTCTTCGAGGATGGGGCGCTCCCTGACCTTGTACTCGCCGCGGGGGAAGTCCCGGCCATAGTGCCCGTGCGCGCGCCAGACCCGTTCGTCAGGGCAGAGGCGCAGGAACTGGCGGGCTTCCAGCTCACGGGCGAGCGTGGTCTTTCCCGAGCCGGGGAGGCCAGCCATCAAGACCAGTCGGGCAGGGCCGGGCCGTCCTGCGAGTGTGCGCATGATGCGCGTGATCTCGACCTTGCCGTCGGGAGGCAGGGTGCCGAGACGCTCGGCTGCCAGGAGAGCGTCCAGGCGCCCCTCGGCTACGTGGACGAGGCTGTCGTCGAGGTACGGGGCGGTCATTCGACGGACTCTGCTCTAGCCCAGCGGCAGCCGGGTCCACCCACGTCGACGCCGTACTCGATCGTCATTCCGCTGGTGTCGACGACCCGCACGGTCATCACGATGACGGCGGGCCGTCGCTGCTGGAGTCGGGGGAGATCTGGATGCGGGCTCGGGATTCGGATGGAGTCCGACGCGGACCTGATGAAGGTCTCCGGCAAGGACCTGATCCGGGCGCCGGTGTCAACGCGCTCTGCAGTGCAATCCTAGGAAAGTGGCCCCCGCAGCATGAGCTGCGGGGGCCTTTGCACTGGTGGGCGCGGACGGTTTCGAACCGCCGACATCTGCTTTGTAAGAGCAGCGCTCTACCCCTGAGCTACGCACCCGTGGAGTGAGGCAACAGCGTACATGGCCCATGGGTGGGTCCCGCAAACCGGTTCTTCACGGGGGATAGCCCCACCATCGAGGGGGTGGTCGCCGGATCGTCCCGGGTGGGGGGCGTGCGTAGGTTGGGGGCGTCCGTTTGTGGGGTTGGGGGTTGTTGTGCGTCGTGGTCGTGCGTTGGTCGTTGCCGGGGTGGTCTTGCTGGGGGGTGCTGGGTGTGGGAGTGGTGATGTCGGGCGGGCTCCCGTTGAGGAGAAGAGCTTCGGCTTCTCCGGGGACACGCTCGTCGTTGATTCCGACGACTCCGAGCTGGTGATCGTGCCCGCCGACGTCAAGGACGTGCGGGTCAGTCGGCAGGTCGACGGGTGGGTGTTCCTGGGTAATGGGCCCGATGCCTCCTGGGGGCTCAAGGACGGGCGGCTCACTCTGCGGGTCGAGTGCGATGCCGTTGCCTCCGACTGTGAGTCCGTCCATCGGATCCAGGTGCCCCGCGGTGTCGCCGTCACCGTCGAGGACGACAACGGGAAGGTGACGGCCGAGGGCTTCGAGACCGATCTGAAAGTGCGGTCGAACAACGGGGCCGTCCTCGTGCGGGGGTCCTCCGGGGCCCTCGATCTGACCAGCGACAACGGGGAGGTCGTCGTCGAGGGAGGCACCACCTCCGAGCGGGTTGTCGCGCGGTCCGACAACGGAGCCGTACGGATCGCGCTGAGTGCTGTGCCCGCCCGCGTGGATGTCGTCAGTGACAACGGGGAGATCGACATCGCCCTGCCCGACGCCTCCTACGACGTCGACGGTCGCAGCGACAACGGGGACGTCCGCGTCGACGTGCCGACCCGCAAGGGCAGCGGCCATGTCGTGACCGCGCGCAGCGACAACGGGGAAGTCGTCGTCCGTACCGCGAACTGACAGGCCCGTGTGTTCGTCCTTACCTGGTGGGAGAATGAACCGGACCGGGGCAGGGCGGACACAGCACGGGAGAGGGACGTGGCGGCGACTCACGCTAGGGGCGGTTCCACGAGCGCCGTGACGGCCGGGGCTGATACGGGGGTGGGGGGTCGAGCACGAGGTGCGGGTGCGCGCCTTCCGCAGTCCGTGCGGCCCTCGCGCCTTCCTCAGTCTGTGCGGCTCGCGCTCTTTCTGCCTCTGCTCGCCATCTCCCTGCTGCCCGCCGCCTTCGCCTCGGGTGGCAACCGGCGTTGGTTCGGTGGGCGTGGTGAGAGTCAGCGGGCCGAGGCGCAGGCCGCCAAGGACGCCGCAGCCGCCGCGTTCTACGAGCTGGACACCGCCCAGCGCGATCTGCGGATCTCCATCGAGACGATCACCGCCGTCGACGACTCCCCCGGCGCCCGTCGGGCCGTCGACGGCTTCGCCGCCCTCGGCCGGCGGATCGACGAGGTCAGCCACGCCTACATCACCGCCGTCGACGCCCACGACCTCGACCGCGACGAGCTCGACGCGGCCACCGCCAACCGCGCCCGCGGCGAGCTGACCCGTGCCAAGGACGAGCTCGTACGGGTCAAGGGCGAGCTCGACCGGTTCGAGCAGGGGCTCGGGCCGCTCCTCGACACCGCCGAGACCCAGCTCGCCCGGCTGGCCCCCGCCGTGGAGCGGGCGCGACAGGCGCTCCGGAACGCGAGCACCGCTCTCGACACCGCCCGCCTGGCCGGGCTCCGCGCCGACGACCTCGCCACCCGGCTCGCCCGCCTCGGCCCCGAGCTCACCCGGCTCAACGAGGGCGCCGGCCGCCACGGCGTCGCCGAGACCCTCCAGCGCGCCGACCGCGTCCTGCGCGACGCAGAAGCCGTCCGCACCGAGGCCGAGCGCCTCCCCGAGCGGGCCGCCGAGACCAGCAGGCGCCTGGTCTCCCTCCGTACCCGCGCCGAGGCGCTCACCACCCGGGCCGGCGGCGTCGAGCCCATCCTCTCCGAGCTCCGCCGCCGCTTCTCCGCCGCCTGCTGGCAGGACCTCCAGCACGTGCCCGACCAGGCCGCCGAGACCGTCCGCAAGGCCGAGGAGAAGCTCACCGAGGCCGCCAAGGCCCGCGACGAGCAGCGGTGGCCCGACGCCACCAGCCTCCTCACGACCGCCCGCGCCCTGCTCAACTCCACCGACGAGGCCGTCTCCGCCGCCGGCGACCGGCTCCGCCGCCTCGACGCCGTCGCCAAGAACCCGCAGGACGAGATCGACCGCGCCCGCTTCGCCGTCCGCGACGCCCAGCGCCTCGCCATGGCGGGCCGGAACACCCCCGACCCCCGCCACGCCCGCCCCCTCGACGACGCCGTCGCCCGGCTCGACCGGGCCGTCCATTCCCTGGAGGAGGGCCGCCACCCCGACTACTGGCACTTCCTCACCGAGCTGGAGGCCATCCGCGCCTCCGCCGCCCACGTCGTCGAGCAGATCCGGGAGGACCGGGGCGGCGGCCGGCACCACTGACCTCGGCCGGTACTGCTGGCCTCGGCCTTCGGTCGACACCACCGACCTCGGCCGGCACCGCTAACCTCGTCACCATGCCTCGTTACGAGTACCGCTGCCGCTCCTGCGGAGACACCTTCGAGCTCAACCGGCCCATGGCCGAGTCCTCCGCCCCCGCCTCCTGCCCCGCCGGGCACGAGGACACCGTCAAGCTCCTCTCCGCCGTCGCCGTCGGGGGGACCGCCCAAGCAGCCCCCTCCCAAGGTGGTGGCGGTGGGTGCTGCGGTGGCGGCTGCTGCGGCTAGCCTCCGCGTCGGCAGGCCCTAGCTGCCCAGGTGGCGCAGGACCGCCAGGACCCGTTTGCTGTAGCCCTCGCCCCCGACCGTCAGCTCCAGCTTGTCGAAGATCGCGTTGATGTGTTTCTCCACCGCGCTCCGCGACACGTGCAGCCGGCCGGCGATCGCCGCGTTCGTGTGGCCCTGGGCCATGGCCGCGAGCACCTCGCCCTCCCGGGGCGTGAGCCGCGCCAGTGGATCGGTGTGCGTGGTGCGGACGAGCAGCCTGCGGACGACCTCCGGGTCGAACGCCGTCCGCCCCTCGCCCACCCGTTCCAGGGCGTCCAGGAACTCGTCGACCTGCGCCACCCGGTCCTTGAGCAGGTAGCCGACCGCGCCCGAGTCGCCCGTCAGCAGCTCGGTGGCGTACCGCCGCTCCACGTACTGGGAGAGCACGAGCACCCCGACCTCCGGGCGCTCCCGCCGGATCTCCAGGGCCGCCCGCAGCCCCTCGTCGGTGTGCGTGGGCGGCATCCGGACGTCGGCGACGACCACGTCCGGCGGGTCCGCCCGGACCGCCGCGAGCAGCTCGGTCCCGGTGCCGACCGCCGCCGTCACCTCGTGGCCCTCCTCGACCAGGAGCCGTACAAGCCCCTCCCGTAGCAGCGTGGAGTCCTCCGCCAGGATCACGCGCACGGCAGGACCGCTCGTACGACCGTCGGCCCGCCCACCGGGCTGTCCACCGCGAACCGCCCGTCCAGCGCCGCCGCCCGGCTCGCGAGCCCGCTCAGGCCGCTGCCCGACGCGTCCGCGCCACCCACCCCGTCGTCCGTCACCCGTACGCTCAACTCCTCACCTTCCAGGGTTACTTGTACGTCGATACGGGTCGCGCCCGCGTGCTTGACCACATTGGTGACCGCCTCCGAGACGAGGAAGTACGCGACCGTCTCCACCGCCCTCGGGAGCGGCCGCCCGACGGCGTACCCGAGCCGTACGGGCAGCGGGCTCCGCTCGGCGACCGTCTCCAGGGCCGCCCGCAGGCCGCCCTCGTCGAGCACGGCCGGGTGCACCCGCCAGGCCACCTCGCGCAGTTCGGCCAGCGCGCGGCGGCTCTCCTCGTGGGCCTGGAGCAGCAGCGCGTCGGCGGCATCCGGGTCCCGGGCCCGGAGCCGGCGGGCGCGGCCGAGGAGCATGCCGAGGGCCACGAGCCGCTGCTGGACGCCGTCGTGGAGGTCGCGCTCGATCCGCCGCCGCTCGTCGTGCACGACGTCCATCACCTCGGCCCGGCTCGTCGCGAGCTGGGCGATCCGGGCCTCCAGGGCGTCGGCGTGGCGGGGGCCGAGGAAGTACCGGGCAAGGCCGTCCTCCAGGGCGACGACGCCGAGCGCGCCCTGGGCGGAGAGGAAGAGCAGGAAGAACCCGCCGACGCTGCTGAACGCGACCAGCCAGGGGTGGTTGATGTCGGTGATCAGCCAGCCGTAGAAGACAAAGGTGCCCAGGCCGAGTCCGTACGCGGCGCAGCCGAGCACGACCGCGCCGAGGAGGCCCAGCGGCCAGCGGGCGGCGAGGTACCGCGCGGCGGCGCCGTCCTCGTGGACCGGGGGCAGGCGGGTGTCGAGGAGGCGGCCGAGCCGGGCGCGTTCGAGGCGGGTGAGGGCGCGGGCGGCGGCGGTCACCGGGCGCAGCACGGCCCGTCTGCCGCGCGGCCAGGCGAGCACGGGCAGCAGAGCAATACCGGCCAGGACGCAGCCGAGCAGCTCCAGTACGGCGGTCCCTGCACCGAGGCCCAGACCGAGCCCGAGCCGCAGCCAACGGACGAGGTACGCGACGATCCGCGCCCGCCCCTCCTCGGAGGCGGGCGCATCAGCGGTCCGCAGCGCGTTCGTCATGAACCGTCACGCTAGCCCGAGCACGCCACCGCCCGCCCTGCGGAAAACCGCACTACTGACGCGCTACCGACGCACTACCGACGCACTACCGACTTTCAACGCCCGACTCTTCACGCCTGACTCCTCACGCCTGACTCTTCACGCCTGACTCTTCACGCCCGCCTTCGCCTGCTGCCCGGGCAGCGTGACCGACGCGGCGTGCTCCGCCACCGCCGTACGGAACCGGCGGAGGATCTCCTCCCCGGCCGCCACGCCCCGCTCGGCGAGCACGTCGAGGTGCGGGGCGGTCCAGGACGTGTCGGCCAGCTCGCCGTGGCCCGGGCGCCAGGCGCGGTCGGCGGCGAGCAGCAGGTCCGCGTCGAGGAGCGAGTCTCCGGCGGCCAGGACGAGGCCCGCGCCGCAGCGCCGGGCGACCTCGCGCATCGCCGCGCTCTTGGTGAGCGGCTTCGGCACCGCGTACACCTTGCGGCCCTGGAGCGAGACCGTCCAGCCGCGCTCCTCCGCCCACTCGCCGAACCGCTTCAGCCACTCCTCCGGCATCCGCTCGCGCTCCACCACCAGGTACGCGAACAGGTCCTCGGCCACCCGGTGCTTGCGCACCCAGGACAGGTCGGTGGTCGCGGTGAAGTAGGCGCGGATCTCGGAGAGCGGCGCGCACTCCTCGGCGAGCCGGCGCAGGACGGAGGCGTGCCAGTCGTGGTCGGCGACGCCGTCGACGAGGATGTGCCCGCCGTTGGCGCAGATCGCGTACGCCGGCGCGGTGCCGGGGAGCTGGATCCGCTGGTACTGCTTGCGGGTGCGGGTCGTCGTGGGGACGAAGACGGCCTCGGCGGCCAGCTGTTCGAGGAGTCCGGCCGCCTCCTCGGTCAGGTACGAGAGCGGCTTCGACTCGTGCACCTCGACGCTCAGCAGCCGGGGCGCCTGCGCGTCCGGCATGCCGAGCGCGAGCGCGGCAGAGGAGTAGATCAGCGTGCGGTCGAGGTCGCTCGCGACCATCACCGTGCTGTTCACCGAAGTCACTGCGCAACCACCGTCTTTCCGTCGGCGCCCGTGGCGCCCCTTGTGAACTGGGGATGGATCAGGCCCACGCAGGTGTACGGCAGTCCGTCGACCTCCTCGACGGGGACTCCGCGCTGCTCGGCGAGGAGGCGTACGTGGGCGAGGTCGGCGCCCGCGCCGCGCTTCGCGAGGATCTTCCAGGGGACGCGGCGGAGCAGGACCCGGGTGGTCTCGCCGACGCCGGGCTTGACCAGGTTGATGTCGTGGATGCCGTACTCCTCGCTGATCCGCTCGACGGCCGCCCAGCCCTCCCAGGTGGGCGTGCGGTCGGCAGCGAGGAGCTCCTTGACTGCGGTGTCGACGTCCTCGGCGACGTCGTCGTAGTGGGCGGCGACGGCGTCGAGGAAGGCGTTCGAGACGTCGGCGCCGGCCAGTTCGCGGTAGAACTTGCCGCCGTGGAAGTCGTCCGGTCCGACGAGGTCGGCGCGGAGGACGGTCCTCGATATCAGGCCGGAGACGGTCGAGTTGAGGCAGGCGGAGGGGATGAGGAAGTCCTCGCGGGTGCCGTAGGTGCGGACGCAGGAGCCGGGGTCGGCGAGGACCGCGATCTCCGGGTCGAATCCGGGGAACGCGCGGAGCGCCTCGGCCAGTTCGCGGGTGATGGCGCCCTTGCCGGTCCAGCCGTCGACGAAGACGACGTCGGCCGGGTCGTGGTGGGCGGCGAGCCAGCGCAGCGCGTTGGCGTCGATGCCGCGGCCGCGGACGATGGAGACGGCGTAGTGGGGCAGTTCGAGGCCGTGCCGGGCCTGGGCCCAGCGGCGCATGAGGACGCCGACAGGGGTACCGGCCCGGGCGAGGGAGACGAGCACGGGCGTGCCCTTCTTCTCCGCGAGGACGGTCTCGGTGACGGTGCCGACCGCGCGGGCGATCCGGGCGGCGGAGGTCTCCAGCGCGGCGTGGAAGAGCTCCTGGTACTGGTCGCTCGGCTGGTACTCGACCGGCAGCGACTCGGCGTAGTGGGCGCCGCCGCTCTGGATGGCCTCCTCGCGCTCCTCGGTCGGGGCCTCGAGCTCGACGTCCGAGAGGTCCTGGAGCAGCCAGCCGACCTCCTCGGGGGCGTACGAGGAGAAGGCGGGGCCGCGGAGGGGCTCGGACAGCATGGAGCTCCTTTCGGGAGCTTCGGTGGCGGGAGCGGATGCGTGCGCGGGTACGTACGACGGGACCACCGCGAGGACCACCCGCGGGATGTGGCCGGCCAGCTGGGCCAGCAGGCCGTCCTCGGCGTGGAGCTCCGGGGTGTCGGCGACCGAGTCGACGACGGCCACGACCGCGTCGAAGCCGGCGCCGGCCACGTTGTACGCGTACCGCTCGCCGGGGCCGTCGGCGGGCGTGTCGTGGGCGGGGAAGACGAGCCGGGTCCGTATCGCGTAGCCCGGGTCGTCGACCGCGAGGACGGGCGAGCGGGTGGTCGTGGAGTACGAGACGTCCCGTCCGGCCCGTTCCAGGGCGACGGCGAGCCGCAGCGGCGCGTACATCAGCTCCTCGAAGCCGAGCACGAGCACCCGCCGCGCGCTCCCGAGGGCCGCGTCGAGGCGCTCGGTCATGGCGGGCAGGGCCTCGTCCAGGGCGGCGGCGTGGGGCGCGCGGAAGCCGTGCCGACCGCCGTCCGGGACGTCGGCGGGCCAGCCGAGGTCGACCCGTACGGGGGCCGTGCGGGGCGTCCGGGGCTGCGGGACGGGCGCGGACCCGTACACGGTCTCGTGGGCGGCCTCGTGGGCGGCCGCCTGCTGCGCGGCCTCCTCCGCGGCGACCAGCGCCTGGCCCTTCTCCAGGACCCCCTCCGGGAGCCGTACGGTGCCGGCCGCGCCGGTCACCAGGTCGACGCGGGCGCCGATCTCCTGGGCGAAGCCCGCCAGGCGGCCGAGGTCGGCGGCGGAGCGCATGTCGACGAGGGCCACGACCACGTACCGCTCGCGCGGGTAGCGCTCGTGCAGGTCGCGGATGGTGTTGAGGACGGTGTTGCCGGTGGAGAACTCGTCGTCGACCAGGACAAGCGTGCCGTCACCGGCCAGCAGCTTGGGGTCCTCGGGGAGCAGCAGGTGCGAGGTGGCGTGGGAGTGGGACTCCTCGAAGCCGCCCGCGCTCGGCACGCCGTCCACCGGCCGCCGGGTGGAGTGCAGGTACGGGGCGTGGCCGAGGCCGTCGGCGACCGAGTGGCCGAGGCCGGTGGCCGTCTCCGCGTACCCGAGGACGACGGCCCGCGCGGCCTCCTCGTCGCCGAGCAGCTCGCGCACCCGCAGACCGAGCGAGAAGCCCGCGCCGTGGACGACGCTCGGCCGCTGCGGCACGTGCTTGCCGAGCACGTTGGAGACCAGCAGATGCGCGCGCCTGGGGTTGCGGCGCAGCGCGAGGCCCAGCAGGCCAGGGAGCTGCTCGTCGCCGTCCAGTTCGACGCCGAGTCGCTCGGCGACCCACGTTCCCGACCACACCACGTTCCGGTTCACCTTCCGTCAGCCGGCCAGGCCGGCGGTGAGCAGATCGACGAAGCCGACGTCCTCATGGGCGACGCCGAAGACCTCGGCGCGCATGAGGGTCCGTTCGGCCCACGCGCGATGCGGCTTCACCTCGTTCATCTTGTTCGTGTACGCGGAGCGCAGCACGCCGCCCCCGCCGCGCTCGGGGCGCAGGATGTCCTGCGCGTCGCTGTACTCCTCGTGGGTGACCACGGAGAGTGCGTGCACCGGCACCACGTGCGTGGGGTGGATGCAGGTCTTGCCGAGCAGGCCGTTGGCCCGGTCGAGTTCGATCTCGCGCAGCAGCCCGTCGAGGTCGTGCTCGATGAGCGCGGTGCGCAGGTCCTCGGCGCGGCCCTCCAGGAAGGGGCTGCGGCGCAGCTGGGGCTTGAACATGCGCTCGCCGAGCCGGAAGTACTCCCAGACGGGTCCGGTGATGGTGAAGCCGGTGCCGTCGGAGCGGCCGAGGACGTTGACGACGTCGGCGATGACGTTGGCGACGAGCTGGACGTCGTAGGCCGTCATGTCGGGCGAGCGGCGCAGCCCGTAGGCGGAGCAGAAGTCGGTGACGCCGAGGCGGAGCGCGAGGACCCGGTGGCGGTACTTGTCGACGGTGGTGGCGATGCCGGCGAGGGTCTCGGCGCGGGTCTCCAGGTGGAGCAGCTCGGGCGACTCCAGGACGGGCATGGCGAAGAGTCTTCTGCCGCTCGACCGCTCGGCGGTGGTGAGGGCCTCCAGGAAGGCCCGGCCCCGGGTCTCGGTGAATTTGGGCAGTACGAATCCGGACAGCAGACGGACGGTGTCTCCGAGGCGGCTGACCAGATCGGTGATCTGGTGGGGCTCGCGGACCCGGATGAAGAGCAGGGGTACGTCCGGGCCGCCGGGGTCCGCCTCGGTGAGCCGGGCGAGCTCGGCGAACTGGTGGACGAGGTTGCTCTCGGCGGCCTCCACGTCGGCGTCGGCGATGGAGTCCTCCAGGCACAGCACCATGGAGACGACCCCGCGTGCGGCCTGTTTGCGCACGTCGTCGGCGAGGTGCGGGCGGGTCGCCGGGCTGTAGAGAGTGGCTCCCAGCGCGACGGCGAGCGTGCCCGCGGGGGCGTCCGCCGTGAACTCGGCCGGCTCCTGGTGGAAGAGTCCGGCTCTCGCGGAGGCCGGGATGTGCCCGAAATGACGCATGTGACTCCCCGGACTGCCTCGGTGGGCCCTGACAACATGTGGCCGGTAATAGTACGTAGGTGCGGGTGTCCTTAGTTCCCCTCGTGTATGAAATCCAAGTAACTCGTCCGCATACGTCTCAAGCCTCGCACCTGCCGAGGTGGGACGACGCGCGGTTCGGTACGGCCCCCGCGTTGTCCGGCGGGCGGGCGGGAAGGCAGGATGACGGTCATGACGCACGCGATGCTGAAGGGCTCGAACGTCCCTCTCGACACCGCGGCCGTACGGGCCGTGCTCCGCTGGACCCCGGGCCCCGGGGTCCCCGACGTGGACGCCTCGGCGCTGCTGCTCGGCGCCGACGGGCGCGTGCGCTCCGACGAGGACTTCGTCTTCTACAACCAGCCGCGCCATCCCTCGGGACTGGTGCGCCGGCTGCCGAAGAAGCGGGTGGCCGAGGGGCTGACGGACACCGTGGAGGCCGAGCTCGGCCGGCTCGACCCGTCGGTCGACCAGGTGGTGATCGCGGCCTCCTCGGACGGCGACACCTTCGGCCGCGTCTCCGACCTGCGGATCCTGCTGTACGACGCGACCGCGGCGGACCGGGAGCCGCTGGCCCTGTTCGACGTGAAGGCGGAGACGGGCGAGGAGACCGCCATCATCTGCGGCGAGCTGTACCGGCGCGGGGACGGCTGGAAGTTCCGCGCGGTCGGGCAGGGCTATCCGACGGGTCTCGTCGGTCTCGCCACCGACTTCGGGATCTCCGTCGACGACGGCACGGAGGAGGCCGGTACGGCGCCGGACTCCGGCTCCACACCGGCGCGGGGGCAGGATCGTGCCGCGGCCGTCGACCTCGACGCGACGGTCGTCCAGTCGCCCTCGGCCGGCCCCGGCCCCGTACCGCCGGCGCCGCCGACCGTGCCGCCGCAGCCGACCACTCCCCCGGTCTCCGCCCCGCCCGGCTACGGCTACCCGCAGCCGGTCACGGGCGACCGCCCGGGGTACGGCTACCCGCAGCCCGCCGCTGCCGCCGCGCCCGCCCCCGACCCGAACTTCCGGCTGCCGCCGATGGGACCGCAGTTCGCCCGCCCGTGACACCACCGGTCAGGCCTTGGTCTTGTAGCCGCGCCCCCACTGCAGACCCCAGCCGTAGAGCCGGTCCAGCTCGGCCTGGAAGCCGTACACGAACTTCACCTCGCGGCGGACGATCAGCTCGTCCTTGACCTTCTCGACGCTGAACACGGCACAGGAGCGGGCCTGGGGGGCCCGCTCGTCGAGTTCGATCTCGATCCGCGGCCCGTTGCTGGGGTAGAGCGTCACCTTGGCGTGCGTGCGGTCGAAGGCCGGGGTCTGGTCGTAGATGTAGACGAAGAAGAGCAGCCGCTTGATCTCGTCGCGGTGGTCGAGGTTGACGAATATCGTCTCGCCGGACGAGCCGCCGAACCGGTCGTCGCCGCTCAGGTTCACGTACGGCGGGCCGTTCAGCGAGCCGAAGAAGCTGCCGAGCGGCTGGACGACGCCCTTGCTGCCGTCGGCCAGCTCGTACAGGCAGCCGAGGTCCAGGTCGACGTTGACCATGCTCTGGGTGTGCGCCTGGACGACCTCGGGCTTGAAGAGCTTCGAGGGGTGGCGCAGCAGCTGGCCGCTCTGCCGGGAGCGGCCCTCGATGTCGGAGGTGCGCATCCGCCAGGAGAGGTTGACGCGCAGATTGCCGGTGGCGGCGCCCTGTTGGGTGAGGGAGACCGTCGGCCGGCGCTTGGTGAGATCGATGGTGTTGCTGGCGGCGCTGCCCGAATCGAACTGCGCCCACGCCCTCCCCGGAAAAAGGCCGTCCCAGAAGCCCATACGCCCCACCCCCCACTCGGAAACCCGGTCGTACGCCGCGGGGCGGCCGGGTGCACCGGCCGCCCCGCAGTGAAGCGTTCCTCATTGCCGGGGGTGTCACACCCCGGACGACACCTCGGTCTTGCCCGAGGAGTCAGCTTTTCCCTCGGCCGCCGCGAGGGCCTTGTTGCGGCGCACGGAGGACCAGAACGACCAGCCGATGAGGGCGACACCGATGAGGCCGGTGACGAGCTCGGGGATCTGGTACCGGATGCTGACCATCAGGATCAGGGCGAGAGCGCCGATGGCGTAGTGGGCGCCGTGCTCCAGGTAGACGTAGTCGTCGAGGGTGCCCTGGCGGACCAGGTAGACCGTCAGCGAACGGACGTACATGGCACCGACGCCGAGGCCGAGCGCCATGAGGACGATGTCGTTGGTGATGGCGAAGGCGCCGATGACACCGTCGAAGGAGAACGACGCGTCGAGGACCTCGAGGTAGAGGAACATGAAGAAGGCGGCCTTGCCGGCCAGCTGCACGGCGGAGACCTTCTTGCCGCTGCGCTTGGCCTCCTCCTCGGCCTCGTGCTCGCGCTCCTCTTCCTCCTCCAGCTTGTTCTCGAAGAAGCCGGAGAGACCGCCGACGATCAGGTACGTGATGAGACCGAAGACGCCGGAGAGCAGGACGGTCGACGTCTTGTCGGCGTGTCCGGCGTGCTGGTGGGCCTGGGTCGCGAAGGTCATGGCGCTGATCGCCAGGACGATCAGGGCGATGCAGACCGACAGCATGTCGATCTTGCCGAGCTTGGCAAGCGGCCGCTCCAGCCAGCCGAGCCACTTGATGTCACGGTCCTCGAAGATGAAGTCGAGGAAGATCATCAGCAGGAACATTCCACCGAAGGCCGCGATCGAGGGGTGCGCGTCGGTGACGAGCTGCTCGTAGCGCTCGGCGTCGTTGAACGCGAGATCGACGGCCTCGATCGGGCCGATCTTGGCGCTGATCGCGACGATGACGACGGGGAAGACCAGCCGCATGCCGAAGACGGCGATCAGGATGCCGATCGTGAGGAAGATCTTCTGCCAGAAGGCATTCATCTTCTTCAGGATTCCGGCGTTGACCACCGCGTTGTCGAAAGACAGCGAGATCTCGAGGACGCACAGGATCGCGACGATCCCGAACGCTTCCCACCCCCCGTAGAGCACCGCTGCGACCAGTCCGAGCGCCGTGATGGCGAACGACCAGCCGAAGGTTTTCAGTACCACTGTCTACCCCATCGTGTAATTACGCGGCTTTACGAAACGTTGACCCCGAAGTCTAGAGCGATGCCCCGGAGGCCGGACGCGTACCCCTGTCCGACCGCCCGGAACTTCCATTCGCCGCCGTACCGGTACAGCTCGCCGAAGATCATCGCGGTCTCGGTGGAGGCGTCCTCGGAGAGGTCGTAACGGGCGAGTTCCTGGCCGTCCGCGCGGTTCACGACGCGAATGAAGGCATTGCTGACCTGGCCGAAGGTCTGGCCGCGGTTGTCGGCCTCGTGGATCGAGACCGGGAAGACGATCTTGTCGCAGTGGGCCGGGACCTTGACCAGGTCCACGATGAGCGACTCGTCGTCGCCGTCACCCTCGCCGGTGAGGTTGTCGCCGGTGTGTTCGACGGAGCCCTCGGGGCTCTTGAGGTTGTTGTAGAAGACGAAGAACTCGTCTCCCATCACCCGGCCCGACTGGCACAGCAGGGCGCTGGCGTCGAGGTCGAAGGGGGCTCCGGTGGTGGAGCGCGCGTCCCAGCCGAGGCCGACCAGCACCTGGGTGAGGTTGGGTGCGGCCTTGGAGAGGGAGACATTGCCTCCCTTGGCGAGCGTGACGCCCATGTGTGTGTCCTCCCCGGTGAAGCTGCGGTGTGCCCGCTGATGGTCCTGCTGGTGTCCTGCTGGGTCGTGCTCGCGGTCCTGTTCGGGGGCCCGCTGCGTCCTGCTGGTCCTACTGGGTTTCTGCTGGTGAGGCACGTCCGGCGCCGCACGGAGTGTGCGGCGCCGGACGTTCAGTGCTGCGCGACTCAGACGTTGACGCCGAAGTCGGCGGCGATGCCGCGCAGGCCCGAGGCGTAGCCCTGGCCGACCGCGCGGAACTTCCACTCGTCGCCGTTGCGGTACAGCTCGCCGAAGACCATGGCGGTCTCGGTCGAGGCGTCCTCCGAGAGGTCGTAACGGGCGATCTCGGCGCCGCCGGCCTGGTTCACGACGCGGATGAACGCGTTGCGGACCTGGCCGAAGGACTGCTGGCGGTTCTCGGCGTCGTAGATCGAGACCGGGAAGACGATCTTGGCGACATCGGCGGGCACGGTGGCCAGGCTGACCTTGACCTGCTCGTCGTCGCCCTCGCCCTCGCCGGTGAGGTTGTCACCGGTGTGCTCGACCGAGCCGTCGGCGCTCTTCAGGTTGTTGAAGAACACGAAGTCCTGGTCGTTGCGGACCTTGCCCTCCGGGCTGACCAGGATGGCGCTGGCGTCGAGGTCGAAGTCCGTACCGGTGGTGGTGCGGACGTCCCAGCCCAGACCGACGGTGACGGCGGTCAGGCCAGGGGCCTCCTTGGTCAGCGAGACGTTGCCGCCCTTGCTGAGGCTGACTCCCACGAGTCCCTCCATGTGGTTTCCAGGGGCAGCGCCCCCGTCGTGCGTTGGCATTCGGATCAACGAGTGGATCCTAGTGACGGGTTCCCGGCCTGGACAGACGATTCGCCCGGATCTCAGAGAGTGTCGAGCGCCTTGACGTAGTCGTCGATGTCGCGGGCGTCCGGAAGGTCGTTGACGACGCTCCAGCGGACGACGCCTTCCTTGTCGATGATGAAGGTGCCGCGCACCGCACAGCCCTTGTCCTCGTCGAAGACGCCGTAGGCGCGGGAGGCCTCGCCGTGCTGCCAGAAGTCGGAGAGCAGCGGGTACTCCAAAGCCTCCTGCTCGGCGAAGACGCGCAGGGTGTGGATGGAGTCGGTGGAGACGGCGAGGAGCTGGGTGTCGTCGTTGACGAACTGCGGCTGGTTGTCGCGCAGCTCGCCCAGCTCACCGGCGCAGACGCCGGTGAAGGCGAACGGGTAGAAGAGCAGGACCACGTTCTTCTCGCCGCGGAAGTCGGACAGGCGCACGGTGCGGCCGTGGTTGTCCTTGAGCTCGAACTCCGGGGCCTTGGTCCCGACCTCGATGGCCATGACGGACGTTTTCCCTTCCCTGGGCCGAATCGGTGAGCCCACCCTACGCACGGAGCCCCCGCCGAGCGTATTCGGCGGGGGCTCCGGTGCAGGGTTTTGGATCAGCGCTTCGGGGCGGCCAGGCGGGTGCCCGTCCAGTCCTTCGCGACGCTGATGCTCTTGGTCTGGGAGAGACCAGCGGTCTGCGCGGCATCTTGAATGTCGCTCGGCTCGATGTAGCCGTCGCGACCCGTCTTCGGCGTCAGCAGCCAGATGTTGCCGCCGTCGTCCAGGAAGCCGATGGTGTCCACCAGTGTGTCGGTGAGGTCTCCGTCCTCGTCACGGAACCAGAGCAGGACGGCGTCGGCGACGTCGTCGTAGTCCTCGTCCACGAGGTCCGAACCGATGGTGGACTCGATGCCTTCACGGAGATCGAAGTCGACGTCTTCGTCGTAACCGATCTCCTGGACCACCTGTCCGGGCTCGAACCCCAGCCTCGTGGCCGGGTTGGTCCGCTCCTCCGCGTGGTCCGCGGTCGCGCTCACGGCTTGCCTCCTGATCATGTATCGGAAAATGCTTCAGCCGCACGCGTACGCGCGGCACTGGCCGTAGTCCACACGGGCGGGGCGGATCGCGCAAGTACCCGGCCGCCGAGACCGCCGAAACGGTGACGTTTGGGGCCGTCTCGCCGCATCCTCCAAGTCGGTTCCACTCCGCTCCGTGACATATGGCACACGCTTCGTCCCACTTTGCGAACTTCCGCGGCTTCAGTCTGCCGAACGTCCTGACGAAACGCATGCGCGGGTTGGGCGTAAGGTTGCGATTTGACCCGACCAGGCGCCCGAGAGGGGTTACCCCTCGGTAGAGATGACGTTTGACTCCGACGGGGTACACGATGGACATCCCGGCCGGCGTCCGGCCTCCGTGGGCTCCACCGACAAGTGAAGGAACAGCGTGGCTTCCGGATCCGATCGCAACCCGATCATCATTGGCGGCCTTCCCAGCCAGGTCCCGGATTTTGATCCCGAAGAGACCCAGGAATGGCTCGACTCCCTCGACGCGGCCGTCGACGAGCGGGGTCGCGAGCGAGCCCGCTATCTGATGCTCCGGCTCATCGAGCGCGCCCGCGAGAAGCGCGTCGCCGTGCCGGAGATGCGCAGCACGGACTACGTCAACACCATCGCGACCAAGGACGAGCCGTTCTTCCCGGGCAACGAGGAGATCGAGCGCAAGGTCCTCAACGCGACCCGTTGGAACGCGGCGGTCATGGTCTCGCGCGCCCAGCGCCCGGGCATCGGGGTCGGCGGCCACATCGCCACCTTCGCCTCCTCCGCCTCGCTGTACGACGTCGGCTTCAACCACTTCTTCCGGGGCAAGGACGAGGGCGACGGCGGCGACCAGATCTTCTTCCAGGGCCACGCCTCGCCCGGCATCTACGCCCGCGCCTATCTGCTCGACCGGCTCGGCGAGACCCAGCTCGACGCGTTCCGCCAGGAGAAGTCGAAGTTCCCGAACGGTCTCTCCTCGTACCCGCACCCGCGGCTCATGCCGGACTTCTGGGAGTTCCCGACCGTCTCGATGGGCCTCGGCCCGCTCGGCGCGATCTACCAGGCCCGGATGAACCGCTACATGGAGGCGCGCGGCATCGCCGACACCTCCAAGTCGCACGTCTGGGCGTTCCTCGGCGACGGCGAGATGGACGAGCCGGAGTCGCTCGGCCAGCTGTCCATCGCGGCCCGTGAGGGCCTGGACAACCTGACCTTCGTCGTCAACTGCAACCTCCAGCGCCTCGACGGCCCGGTGCGCGGCAACGGCAAGATCATCCAGGAGCTGGAGTCGCAGTTCCGCGGCGCCGGCTGGAACGTGATCAAGCTCATCTGGGACCGCTCCTGGGACCCGCTGCTCGCCCAGGACCGCGACGGCATCCTGGTCAACAAGCTGAACACCACGCCCGACGGCCAGTTCCAGACGTACGCCACGGAGACCGGCGCGTACATCCGCGACCACTTCTTCGGCGACGACCAGCGACTGCGCTCGATGGTCGAGTCCATGACGGACCACCAGATCCTGCACCTGGGCCGCGGCGGTCACGACCACAAGAAGATCTTCGCGGCCTTCGCGGCGGCCAAGGCCCACAAGGGCCAGCCGACCGTCGTCCTCGCGCAGACCGTCAAGGGCTGGACGCTCGGCCCGAACTTCGAGGGCCGCAACGCGACCCACCAGATGAAGAAGCTGACGGTCGACGACCTCAAGCGCTTCCGCGACCGGCTGCACATCCCGATCACGGACGCGCAGCTGGAGAACGGCGCGCCGCCGTACTACCACCCGGGCCGGAACTCCGAGGAGATCCAGTACATGCACGACCGCCGCAAGGCGCTCGGCGGGTACGTGCCGACCCGTGTCGTGCGGGCGAAGCCGCTGGTCCTCCCCGAGGAGAAGACCTACGCCCCGGTGAAGAAGGGCTCCGGCCAGCAGTCGATCGCCACCACGATGGCCTTCGTCCGGCTGCTCAAGGACCTCATGCGGGACAAGGAGATCGGCAAGCGGTTCGTGCTGATCGCCCCCGACGAGTACCGCACGTTCGGCATGGACTCGTTCTTCCCGAGCGCCAAGATCTACAACCCGCTGGGCCAGCAGTACGAGGCCGTGGACCGCGAACTGCTCCTCGCGTACAAGGAGTCCCCGACCGGCCAGATGCTGCACGACGGCATCTCCGAGGCCGGCTGCACGGCCTCGCTGATCGCGGCCGGTTCGGCGTACGCCACGCACGGCGAGCCGCTGATCCCGGTCTATGTCTTCTACTCGATGTTCGGTTTCCAGCGGACCGGCGACCAGTTCTGGCAGATGGCCGACCAGCTCGCGCGCGGCTTCGTGCTCGGCGCCACCGCCGGCCGTACGACGCTGACCGGTGAGGGCCTCCAGCACGCGGACGGCCACTCGCACCTGCTGGCATCGACCAACCCGGGCTGCGTCGCCTACGACCCGGCGTTCGGTTTCGAGATCGCGCACATCGTCCAGGACGGCCTGAAGAGGATGTACGGCCCCGACGCCGAGGACGTCTTCTACTACCTGACGGTCTACAACGAGCCGATCCAGCACCCGGCCGAGCCCGAGAACGTGGACGCCGACGGCATCCTCAAGGGCATCTACCGCTACAAGGCGGGCGAGGGCGGCGCGATCCCCGCGCAGATCATGGCCTCCGGTGTCGCCGTGCCGTGGGCGGTGGAGGCGCAGCGGATCCTCGCCGAGGAGTGGAACGTCCGCGCCGACGTCTGGTCGGCCACGTCCTGGAACGAGCTGCGCCGCGAGGCCGTGGAGGTCGACCGGCACAACCTGCTCCACCCGGAGGAGGAGCAGCAGGTCCCGTACGTGACGCGCAAGCTGTCCTCCGCGCAGGGCCCGTTCGTCGCCGTCTCCGACTGGATGCGCTCGGTCCCGGACCAGATCTCCCGCTGGGTGCCCGGCACGTACACCTCGCTCGGCGCCGACGGCTTCGGCTTCGCGGACACCCGGGGAGCGGCCCGCCGCTTCTTCCACATCGACGCCCAGTCGATCGTGCTCGCGGTCCTCACCGAACTCGCCCGCGAGGGCAAGGTCGACCGGTCGGCCCTCAAGCAGGCCATCGACCGCTACCAGCTGCTCGACGTCGCGGCCGCCGACCCGGGCGCGGCGGGCGGCGACGCGTAGCGGCGTACTCGTGGGGTGTGGGTGCGGGGGACAGTGCGCCCCCGCACCCCCCATACGATTCCCGGCATGAAGGAAAGCTGGGAGAAGCGCACCCAGACGCCACTGCTGATCATGGCAGTGGCGTTCGGCGTCGCGTACGCCGTACCGATCGTGGCGCCGGACGCGAACCCCTGGATCCACGAACTCTGCCTCGCGGTGGAGTGGGTGGTGTGGGGCACGTTCGCCCTCGACTACGCCGTACGACTGGCGCTCGCTCCTAGCAAGCGGCACTTCGTCCGCCACCACCCGCTGGACCTGCTGGCCGTGGTGCTGCCTCTGGTGCAGCCGCTGCGGCTGCTGCGCTTGGTCTCGACGCTCCTCCTCGTGGGCCGGCGGGCCCGGATGGCCCCGCAGATAACGCTCACCACCTATGTGGCGGGCGCGGTGGTCGGGCTGATGATGTTCGGCTCGCTGGCCGTGCTCCATGTGGAGCGGTCCGCCCCGGACGGCAACATCAAGACCCTCGGCGACGCCGTCTGGTGGTCGTTCACGACGATGACGACCGTGGGGTACGGAGATCACGCCCCCACCACGGGACTCGGCCGCGTCCTCGCGGTGGGGCTGATGCTCTCCGGGATCGCCCTCCTCGGTGTGGTGACCGCCAACATCGCGGCCTGGTTCATCTCCCGCTTCGAGCGGGACGACGCCGTCGAGCGCCGGCAGACCGAACTCCTGGAGGCGCTGACCATGGAGGTCCGGGAGCTGCGCGCCGAGGTGTCCCGGCTCTCCGCCCCGGCTCCCGCGGCGAGCGCGGTGCCGAGCGCCGTGCCGCCGCAGGGGGAGATCCTCGCAGGGCCTAGCGCTCCCAGATCTTGAAGGCTCTGACCTGGTACGGCGTCTGGGGCACCCATGTCCCGCGCCCCGGGTAGGTCTCGAACTCGCCCGTCTCCGCGCACTCCGCGGACTGGTACGTGGTGACCGGCCGCCCCGTCCGGTTGGCGAGGGCCCGGGCGCTCGCGCCCGCGGGCAGGGCGACACAGCTCTCGATGTCGGTGTCGGCCAGCTCGTGCGTCCATGCCGGGCCCCGGAAGTCCTCCTTGGGCCAGAGGCAGAGCTGCCCGGGTCCGCAGGCGCCGAGCTTGGGTGCGGGAGCCGCGGCGGCAGCGGCAGCCGCAGGTAGGGCGGTGCCCGCCGTCAGCACGATGGCGGCCAGTGCGGCCAGGAGTGCGTAGGCCGGTCGTGCGTGCTTCATTTCCATGTCGGTGAACCCCCCGTTTCGTCACTCTCCGTAATCAGAACTCTGACGGACGTCACCGCCTGTTGGGAAGAGGCCAAGGCTTGATTCACCCGGACAGGTGAAAGCCCCGCCGGACGAACGCCCGGCGGGGCTTTCACCTGCGTACAGGGGCTTTCACCTGCGTACCAAAAACGCCAGGTCAGATGTGGGCCGCGCCCGCACCCGCCTCCGCGTTCTCGCCGCGCTTGGTCAGCGTGGCGACCAGGGCCGCGACGACGGCGACGACGCCGGCGACGGTGAACGCGAGGCCCATGCCGTCCAGGAAGGTGCCGTGGATGACGCCGCCGATCCGGTCGAGCATGTCCGGGGTCATGTTGGGCGCCTTCGCCAGCTCCTGCGGGACCATGCCGAACTCGGCGGCCTCCTCGAGACCCGGCGCGGGAGCGCCCGGGATCCCGGCGGCCGTCCAGTTGTCCGCGAACGCGCTGGAGACCTTGGAGGACATGACCGCGCCGAGCACCGCCGTACCGAGCGCGCCGCCGACCTGCATCGCGGCCTGCTGCAGACCGCCGGCCACACCGGAGAGCTCCAGCGGGGCGTTGCCGACGATGACCTCGGTCGCACCGACCATGACCGGGGCGAGGCCCAGGCCGAGCAGCGCGAACCAGAGCGACATCGTGAACGTACCGGTCTCCGCGGAGAGCGACATCATGCCGAACATCGCCGCGGCGGTGGCGACCATGCCGCCCACCAGCGGGATGCGCGGGCCGAACCGGGTGATCAGCGCACCGGCCAGCGGCGAGGAGACGATCATCATCGCCGTCAGCGGCAGCAGGTGCAGACCGCTGTCGATCGGGCTCAGGCCCTTGACGCCCTGGAGGTAGAACGTCACGAAGAACAGGCCGCCCATGAAGGCGAAGGCCATGAGCACCATCAGCACCACACCCGCGCTGAGCGGGACGGAGCGGAACATGGCCAGCGGGATGAGCGGCTCCTTGACCTTCGTCTGCCAGAGGGCGAAGACGAAGAAGAGCAGGACCGAGGCGCCCAGGCAGCCCCAGGTCTTGCCGCCGGTCCAGCCCCACTCGGCACCGGCGTTGATGAGGCCCCAGACCAGGGACCCCATCGCACCGGAGAGCAGCACGATGCCGAAGATGTCGAAGGAGCGCGGGGCGTTCTCGGCGCGGTGGTCCTTGAGGATCACCAGGCCGAGCACCAGCGCGAGGACACCGACCGGCACGTTGATGAAGAAGACCGACTGCCAGCTGACGTGCTCGACGAGGAAGCCGCCGAGGATCGGGCCACCGGCCGTCGAGGCGCCGATGACCATGCCCCAGATGCCGATGGCCATGTTCAGCTTCTCGGCGGGGAAGGTGGCGCGCAGCAGGCCGAGCGCGGCCGGCATCAGCAGGGCGCCGAAGAGGCCCTGCAGCACGCGGAAGGCGATGACGAGGCCGATCGAGTCCGAGAGGCCGATCGCCCCGGACGCGGCGGCGAAGCCCGCGATGCCGATGAGGAAGGTCTGGCGGTGGCCGAAACGGTCACCGAGCTTGCCGGCCGTGATCAGGGCGACGGCGAGCGCGAGGAGGTAGCCGTTGGTGATCCACTGGAGCTGGTCGAGCGTGGCTCCGAGGTCGGCCTGGATGGCCGGGTTGGCGATCGCGACGATGGTGCCGTCGAGCGCCACCATCATCACGCCGGCGGCGACGGCGAACAGGGTCAGCCAGGGGTGGCCGCGCAGGCCTTTCGACGGAGCCGGGGCGGGGCTCCGGTCACCCCCCTGACCCTGCGGGGCCTTTTCCACGGTGGTCTGACTAGTCATGCGAAAGAGGCTAGTGTCAGCGACTGACAATTGACAAAGCAATTCATGCGACAGTAACTGTCACTTAGCTCACAGGTACGCTGAGCAGCACGAAGCGACGGAAAGTGGCGGAAAGGGGGCCAGCGGGTGACGATTGCCGGTCTGCGGGAGCGGAAGAAGCAGCGCACACGGAACGCGCTGCTCCGAGTGGCCCTGGAGCTCTTCACGACCCAGGGGTACGAGCAGACCACCGTGGACGAGATCGCCGACGCGGTCGAGGTCTCCCAGCGCACGTTCTTCCGCTACTTCGCCTCCAAGGAGGAAGTCGCCTTCGCCGTCCAGCAGACGGTCGAGGAGCGCTTCGTCCAGGCCCTGGCGGAGCGGCCGCCCGAGGAGGGCCCGCTCGACGCCCTGCGCAACGCGGTGCTCTCCGCCTGGGACAGCATCGGCGAGGCGATCATGGAGGTCGTGCCCGTCGAGCTGTATCTGCGGACCTTCCAGATGATCGAGTCGACCCCGTCCCTACTCGCCACGCACCTGCGCCGCTCCATGGAGATGGAGGAGGCCGTCGCCCGCCTCGTCGCCGCGCGCGAGGGCGTCGACGTGGACGGGGACCCGCGGCCGAGGATCGTGGTCGCCGCGTTCAGCGGCGTCATGCGGGTGACGGGCCAGCTCTGGGGCCGGGGTACGGACCTGAGCCTGGAGGGCATCCGCGCTCTGACCGAGGACTACATGGACCACCTGGGGCCGGCGCTGGCGCGGGACTGGCGGAGCTGACGTACCCGCGAGCTCGCGAGTTCGCGCCAGGAAGCGTCCCCTACGTCGTATACGAAACGCACCCGCCGTTCGTCTCGTACGCCGTACACGGACCGGGCCGTACGTCCTCCCGTACGGAGCGTTACCACATCGCGCCTCCCCGCGTGATCCCCCTCACTCGGGCGCCCGGGCCGCCATCCCCGTCTCCTAGGGTGTGGCGCAGTGACTTCCTTCGACTCCTCCCCCACCCTCTCCGTCTGGCGCCTGCTGCTCGCGCTCGCCGTCGTGTTCGTCATGCTGGCGACCACCGGCTGGACCACGATCAGCCATCAGCGCGGGCCAGGGGAGTCCCGCGAGGCCGCGCTCGCGTCCTGGGCGCACGGCAGGATCGGTCACCGGGCGCTGCCCGACCCGGCCGGACCCGCCCGTACGATCGCCGCCTTCTTCGACGCGATCGGCCCCTCGCAGGGCGCCTTCCTCGCCGACGCGCACCCGCTCGTCGTCGGCAACCTCGACGGCGCTCCGGTCACCCTCCGCTACCGCGCCAACCGGGTGTCCCTGGAGCGGGCCCTGGACTCCGAGCGGAAGAGGGTCGACAACGCCCGGCTGACCACCGACGGGCGGCGCGAGGCCGTGCGCAGGGCGCACCGGTTCGCCGCGCTCATGGAGCCCGGCCGGCAGATCCTCTCCTTCGACCCGACCGGCGGCGGCCGCATGGCCGAGGTCCTCGGCGATCTGGACCGGGCGCGGCGGGTCTCGGTGATCGTGCCGGGCGTCGACACCAACCTGCTCACCTTCCAGAAGACCGCCCGCCGGTACTCGGCCCCCGTCGGCATGGCGCAGTCGCTGTACGCGGCCGAGCGCAAGGCCGCGCCCGGGAGCCGTACGGCCGTCATCGCCTGGGCCGACTACACCACGCCCGTCGGGGTCGGCATCGACGCCATGACGGGGCGGCTCGCCTCGGCCGGCGCGGTACGGCTCGTGCGCATGACGGACGCGCTGCCGGGTGACGCGCGCGTCAGCCTGTTCTGCCACAGCTACGGCTCCGTGCTGTGCGGGGTCTCCGCCCCGAACCTGCCCGCCCGGGTGACGGACGTCGTCGTGGCCGGGAGCCCGGGGATGCGGGTGGAGCGCGCCGCCGAGCTGTCCACCCGTGCCCGGGTGTGGGCGATGCGGGACGCCGACGACTGGATCGCGGACGTGCCGCACCTCGCGGTCGGCGGGGTCGGGCACGGGGCGGATCCGGTGGAGCCGGAGTTCGGCGCGCGGCTGCTGTCGGCGGCGGACGCGGTCGGCCACACCGGCTACTTCGAGCCGGGCACGAAGAGCCTCGACAACTTCGCGGCCATAGGGGTCGGGGCGTACGAGAACCTGACGTGCGCGAGCGCCGACAGCAAGTGCCGCCGGGGGATTTCGGGCACGGACGGGGTCTGACGCGGGCTGACCCGGTCTGACGCGGACCAAGGGAGTCCGGTGCGGACTCAAGGACTCCGCACCGCCCGGCGTGCGCGGACCACCGGCGCAGGGGCGACGCGCGGGCGCACGCCGCCTACGATGAGGCCCATGGGTGATGTGCTGGCCGGAATTCATGCCACCTGGGAGTTCGAGAGCGACGCCGTCGTCATCCGGTTCGAACGGGGGATCCGCACACCGAAACTCTTCCAGGCGCTCGGCGAACGGCGTGTCCCGCACGAGGCGTTGGCGTCCGTGACGCTCACTCCCGGCAAGCGGGGCACGGTCGTGCTGCACGCCGAACCGCGGCGGGGCGCCGATCCGCTGATGGAGGCGGCCGCGGGGCAGTTGCACGAGGGCAGCGACCCGTACCGGCTCGTACTGCCGGCGGAGCGGGAGACGCTGGCCGAGTACTACCGGGACGAGCTGCGGGAGCGGCTGGTCTGCGGCCCGGGGGACGAGGCCGCCTCCGGCTTTCTGGTCGCCACGCAGCAAGGGCCGCAGTCCTTCAAGGCGTACGACGGGACGGCGAGCTTCGACGGCTCGTCGGAGGTGTCGTTCCGCTGGTTCTGGACGGGCGCGTCCTCGGAGAAGTGGAAGGCCGGCGACCAGACGTTCTCGGTACGGGACCTCAGCGGGGTCGAGTGGCGCTCGCCGGACGTCTTCGACGGGTACCTGCGGCTGCTGCCGCGCTCCGGGAAGCCCCGGTCCGCCCAGGCGGACCGTGACCCGGCGGCCGTCGTCTTCGGCCTCGGCTACGGCTCGGTCCACAAGTCGCTGCCGTTCGCCGCGGCGGTCCTGGCGTCGATCCGGGGCGCGGGCCGCACGGCCCCGTCCCCCGTGGACGCGCTCCCGGAGGCACGCGACCCGGCCGGGATCGCGGAACGCATCCGGCAACTGGGCGAGCTCCACCGGGCGGGCCTGGTGACGGACGACGAGTTCGCCACGAAGAAGGCGGAGCTGCTGGCGGAGCTGTGAGGGGCCTGCCCGGGCCCCCGCCCGAGGGCCCGGGCGAGCCCTGGCCGCCGCAAGACCCCCAGGTCCATGCCCCCGCCTCATACCCCGGTATCACCCCCCGGTCCGCCCCCAGGTATGACGTACGTTCCGCTCCGGGCTGCCTAATCTGGGCTGGTCATGAAGAAGACATCCCTCTCCCCCGGCCTCGTGGCGCGCATCGCGCCCGCGCGGACGGCCCTGCGGTCGTTCGGGGTCGCGCTCGCGACGCCCACCGAGCCCGGTGCGCCGCTCTTCGCCGATGTGGGCAACCGGTGGCTGCGGCTGCTCCCGTACGTCCTCGCCCTCGGCTTCGTCTGCTCGCTGCTGCCCGTCACGGTCACGGTCCTCGCCAACGACTACGGCGTGAACGGCGCCCTCGCCGGGGCGCTCGCCACCGCGCAGACCGCGCCGCTGCTGCTCGCCGTCACCCGCCCCCTCCAGGCCTGGTGGATCATCGGGGTCGCCGATGTCCTCGGCGCGATCGTGCTGCTCCAGGCGGACGGTCTCGACGGCCGGTCCTGGCCGTGGACGCCCATGGTCGTCGTCGGCTACCTCGCGCTGATGCTCGCCCTCGCGCTCCGCGAGTCCCGCAAGGCGCTGCTCGGGGTGTGGCTGGTCACCGGGGCCGCCGGGTTCGTGCTCGTGGCCCTCGCCCCGCGGCACGACGACGGCGTCCACGTCCTCCTCTTCGTCCTGAGCGGGATCGTCCTGCTCCTGACGGCGACGCTGCGCGAACGCGGGGACGCCGAGCGCCGCACGCAGGAGGAGCGGGCCCGGACCACGCTCCTGGAGGAGCGCGCCCGGATCGCGCGGGAACTGCACGACGTCGTGGCCCACCACATGTCCGTGATCACCGTGCAGGCGGACTCCGCGCCGTACCGGATCCCGGACCTGCCGGAGGCGGCGCGCGAGGAGTTCACCTCGATCGCCGCCAGCGCGCGGGAGTCGCTCACCGAGATGCGCCGGCTGCTCGTGGTGCTGCGCAGCGAGGGCACCGAGGGCGAACGGGCGCCGCAGCCCGGTCTCGACCGGGTGCAGCAGCTGATCGAGGCGTCGGTACGGGCCGGGGTGCCGGCCGAGCTGTCGATGGCGGCAGACCTCCAGAATCACAGTGACGTACCGCAGGCGGTGGATCTGTCGGCGTACCGGATCGTGCAGGAGGCGCTCGCGAACATCGTCCGGCACGCGCCGGGCGCGAAGACCCGGGTGTCGGTCAGGTCCGAGGACGGCGCGCTCCTCGTCGTGGTCGTCAACGGGCCCGCCCCCGGCCCCACTTCGCCGCTGGAGCGCGGGGACGGGACGGGCCACGGCCTGGTCGGCATGCGGGAACGCGTACGGTTGACCGGCGGCACGCTGGACACCGGGCCGCTGCCGGACGGCGGCTTCCGTGTCGCCGCACGGCTTCCGCTGCGTACGGAGGAAGACGGCACGTGACCATCCGGGTGATCATCGTCGACGACCAGGCCATGGTGCGGGCGGGGTTCGCCGCGCTGTTGTCGGCGCAGGCCGACATCGACGTGGTGGGCGAGGCGCCGGACGGCCGGCAGGGCGTGGACGTGGCCCGGTCGACGCACCCGGACGTGGTGCTCATGGACGTACGGATGCCGGAGATGGACGGGCTCGCGGCGGCGCGCGAGATCCTGGACCCGCCGGTGGGGGTCACGCACCGCCCGAAGGTGCTGATGCTGACCACCTTCGACGTGGACGACTACGTGTACGAGGCGCTGCGCGCGGGCGCGTCGGGGTTCCTCCTGAAGGACGCGCCGCCGGCGGATCTGATCGCGGCGGTACGGGTGGTGGCGGCGGGCGAGGCCCTGCTCGCGCCGTCGGTGACGCGGCGGCTCATCGCCGACTTCGCGGCGTCGCGGCCGGCCCCGCGCGCGGATCGCGCGGCGCTGCGGCTGAACGGTCTGACGCCGCGTGAGACCGAGGTACTGGAGCTGATCGCGCGGGGCCTGTCGAACCAGGAGATCGCGGACCGGCTCGTCCTCGCGGAGCAGACGGTGAAGACCCACATCGGCCGGGTGCTCGCCAAGCTGGACCTGCGCGACCGCGCGCAGGCCGTGATCTTCGCGTACGAATCGGGCCTGGTCACCCCGGGGGACGCGGGCCGATAGCCCCGGCCTCCTCCTCCCTCACCCCGGGGGGACGCAGGCCGGTAGCCCCCAGCCCCCTCCCCCCCTGCGCGCTACGGGGGAAAACCCCACCCCCGCGCGGGGGTTCGCTCCTCGTCCGCCCCCTACCCCGGTATCAGTCGGGACTTGGCTCCCCGGTGTGACGTGCCGTCATGCGTCCTCTTCCTACCTTCCTCTCGCCAACGCCGAGAGACACGAAGAGGGAGGGACGCCCCATGCGTCGCTACACGAGGACCCTGGTCGCCGCCGCGATCGTCACGACCGTGGTGGCCGGGACCGCGGGATGGGCGTCCGGGCACGCGCAGCAGGCCGTGACCGGGGCGCCCGTGGGGGCGGAGGCCTGGCGGGCGGACGGGCTGCCGGACCCGGAGCGGACGAGCCCCGCCGAGACGGCCGCGTTCTTCGAGGAGCTGAGCCCCGCACGGCAGCAGGAGTTGGTGCGCGCCCACCCCTCCGTCGTCGGCAACCTCGACGGCGTTCCGCCGCGGCTGCGGTACGAGGCGAACGCCCGCACCCTCGGCGGGCAGTTCGCCGGTCAGCAGGTCCTCGCCTCCGACCCGCGCGGCCGGGGCCAGATCGCCCTCGTCTACGGCGACCTCGACACCGCCGAGCACGTGGCCGTCGTCGTACCCGGGTCCGACATCGACGCCGGGAACGTCCGGCCCCTCACCGACATGGCCGAGTCCCTGCGCCGCGCCACCCACGGCCGTACCGCCGTCGTCGCCTGGGCCGGGTACACCACGCCCCTCGGCGTCGGGGTCGACGCCGCCACCGGCGAGCTCGCAGAGGCGGGGGCCGAGCGGCTGACCCGGCTGACCGACGGGCTCGCGGCCGTCGGGGCGCCCGCGCCGTCCCTGTTCTGCCACAGCTACGGCTCCGTCGTCTGCGGTCTCGCCGCCGACCGGCTCAAGGCCAAGGACCTCGTCGTCTTCGGCTCCCCCGGCATGCGCGCCGCGAACGTCGGCGAACTGAACACCTCCGCCCGCGTGTGGGCCGCCAAGGACCCGTCCGACTGGATCGACCGGATCCCGAACGTCGAGTTCGCGGGGCTCGGGCACGGCGAGGACCCCACCGACCCCGCCTTCGGCGCCCGCCGCGTCCCCGCCGACGACGCCCGTGGCCACAACGGCTACTTCGCGCCCGGCACGCAGTCGCTCCGTACCTTCGCCGCCATCGCCCAGGGGGACGTCCGATGAACGCCGTCAGCACACTCGCCCGGCGCATCGAGTCCCGTACTCCCGCCCATCGCGACCGCGCGATCGACGGCCTGCGCGCCCTCGCCCTGCTCGCCGTGCCGACCGGGCACTGGCTGCTCGGCGGGTTCACGCTCTCCGCCGACGGCGCGATCCACAACGCCAGCCCGCTCGCCACCTTCGGCGGTCTCGCGCCGGTCAGCTGGATCCTGCAGATGCTGGGGATCTTCTTCCTGGTCGGCGGGTACGCCTCCGTCCTGTCGTTCCGGCGCCACGAGGGGTCCACCGGTACCTGGCTCAAGGGCCGGCTCGCCCGCCTGGGCCGGCCGGTGCTCGGGGTCACGGCCGTCTGGGCCGCGCTGCTTCCGCTGCTGCACTTCGGGTTCGGGGTGCCGGGCGACACCCTGCGGACGGCGTCCACGCTGGTGATCCAGCCGCTCTGGTTCGTCGGGGTGTACACGGTCGTCACCGCCCTGACCCCGCTGTGCGTGCGCGCCGCCCGCCGGGCGGGCGTGTGGGCCGCCGCGCCGCTGCTCGGCACCGTCGCCGTCGTCGACTTCCTGCGCTACGGGCCGTACGCGGACGCCATGCCGTCCTGGCTGAGCCTGCTGAACATCCTTCCGGGCTGGCTCTTCGCCTACCAGCTCGGTGTCTCCTGGGGCGAGGGCCGGCTCACCCGGCGCCACGCCTGGGGGCTGCTGCTCGGCGGCGCGGCGCTCTTCGCCGCGCTGCTGCTGGCCTTCGGCTACCCGGCGTCGATGGTCGGCGTGCCGGGCGAGGTCCGCACCAACTCCCACCCGCCGTCGCTTCTGGTCCTCGCCCTGGCCGCCGCGCAGAGCGGTGCGGCGATCCTGCTCCGCGACCGGCTCGGCGAACTCCTGAAGCGGCCCGCGCTGTGGGCGCCGGTCGTGGTGATCAACCTGTCCGCGATGACGATCCTGTGCTGGCACCAGACGGCGATGCTCGCCGCCGCGATCCCCGCCTCGTACGTCGGCGAGGTCCCGGGCCTGGTGGGCGCGCCGGACTCGGTCGGCTGGATCCTCGCCCGGCTGGCGTGGATGCCGCTCTTCGCGGGGCTGCTCGTCCTGATCGGGCGGTACGCGCGCCGCTTCGAGGCCCCGTGGACCCGCACCGGCCCCGCCCGCCGCACCGTGGCGGGACTCCTCGCGGCGGGCTTCGCGATGTTCGCGCTGGGGCTGGCGTGAGGGCTGGGGCCGGGGTGACTCCGCAAGGAGCGCTACTCGCGGGCCGCCGAGGTGGAGCTCATGTCCGGGTAGCGGTCGCCCGCGACCTGCCCTGCGATCGGCTCCAGGGCGGCGAGCTCCGCCTCCGTGAGCGTGATCCGCGTCGCCGCCGCGTTCTCCAGGAGACGGCTGCGCTTGCGGGTGCCGGGGATGGGGACGACCGTCAGGCCGTGGACGGCGGCGCGCTGCTGGACCCAGGCGAGGGCGACCTGCGCCGCCGTCGCGCCGTGGTCCGCCGCGATCTTGTGGACCGGGGCGAGCAGGGCCGCGTTCCGCGCCGCGTTCTCGCCCGTGAAGCGGGGCTGGTGCGCGCGGTAGTCGCCGCCCGACAGGTCCTTGGAGGCGTCCGCGAACGCGCCGGTCAGGAAGCCCCGGCCCAGCGGCGAGTACGGCACGAACGTCACGCCGAGCTCCGCCGCCGCGCCGACCGCGCTGCGCTCGACGTCGCGCGAGAAGAGCGACCACTCCGACTGCAGGGCCGCGATCGGGTGCACGGCGTACGCCTCGCGGAGCTCGGCGCCGGTCACCTCGCTCAGGCCCAGCTGCCGGACCTTGCCCTCCTGGACGAGCTCCGCCATCGCCCCGACCGACTCCGCGAAGGGGATCTCCGGGTCGCGCCGGTGCATGTAGTAGAGGTCGATCGTCTCGATGCCGAGGCGGCGCAGGCTCGCCTCCACGGCCTGCCGGATGTACGCGCGGTCGTTGCGGACCGCCCGGTAGTGCGGGTCGTCGGCGCGACGCTCTATGGCGAACTTGGTGGCGAGGACGACCTCGTCGCGGTGGCCCGCGAGGAAGGGCGCCAGGAACTCCTCGTTGGCGCCGCTTCCGTAGATGTCGGCGGTGTCGATCAGGGTGACGCCGGCCTCCAGGGCGGCGTCGAGGGTGTCGCGGGCGGCGGCCTCGTCGGTGTCCCCGTAGAACTCGCTGATGCCCATGGCGCCGAAGCCCTGGATGCCGATCTCGGGTCCGTCCTGACCGCCGAGCCGTACGGTGTCGATGGTGGTCATGAGGTGGTGCCTCCACTGGTGGTTCGGCTGGTGGTTCCGCTGGTGGTCACGTCTGTAGTGCCGTAATGGCCGATCTTGATGTCGAGCACGGCCAGCGCGTCCTGGAGCTCGCCGATCCGGGCGAGCACGTCCCGGCGGGTGCTCTCCAGGAGCTCGCGGCGTTCGTCGCGGGTGTGGTCGCCCTCCCGGATCAGCTCGGCGTACCGCACCATCCCGGCGACCGGCATCCCGGTCAGCCGGAGCTTGCCGACGAACGCCAGCCAGTCCAGATCGCGCTGGGAGAAGCGGCGCTGCCCGGTGTGCGAACGGTCGACGTGCGGCATCAGACCGATCCGCTCGTACCAGCGCAGGGTGTGCGCCGAAAGCCCGGTCAGGGCGGCGACCTCGCTGATGGTGAAGTGGGCGGCGCTGCTCTCGATCACGCTCATGACCTCCACGCTAGAACCTTCGAGCGCGCTCTAAGCAAGTAGGCTCGGCCCCATGTCGTTGCAGAGCCTGGCGTTGATCGAGAACTGGCCCGTCCCCACCGCGGCCGCCGCCGTCGTCCGCGCGGACGGCACCCTGGCCGGGTCGCACGGCCCCACCGGACAGCGGTTCCCGCTCGCCTCGGTCACCAAGCCGCTCGCGGCGTACGCCGTCCTCGTCGCGTACGAGGAGGGGGCGATCGACCTCGACGAGCCGGCCGGGCCCGAGGGCGCGACGGTCCGGCACCTGCTTGCCCACACCTCGGGGCTCGCCTTCGACGAGCAGCGCGTGATGGCCGCGCCCGGCACCCGCCGGATCTACTCCAACACCGGGTTCGAGGCGCTCGGCGACCATGTCGCCAAGGCGACCGACATCCCGTTCGCCGACTACCTCCACCAGGCCGTCCTGGAGCCGCTGGGGATGGGGTCGACGACGCTGGAGGGCTCGCCCGCCAAGGACGGCGTCTCGACCGTCGACGACCTGGTGCGGTTCGCGGCCGAGGTGCAGGCGCCCCGGCTGCTCGATGCCCGCACGGTCCTGGACGCGATGACGGTGACGTACCCCGGTCTGACCGGCATCCTGCCCGGCTACGGGCACCAGAGGCCGAACGACTGGGGGCTCGGCTTCGAGATCCGCGACGGCAAGGCGCCGCACTGGACCGGGGCTTCGTCCTCGCCGCGTACGTTCGGCCACTTCGGGCAGTCGGGCACGTTCCTGTGGATCGACCCGGACGCGCGGGCCGCGTGCGTCGCGCTGACCGACCGGCCCTTCGGGGCGTGGGCGGTCGAGGCGTGGCCGCCGTTCACGGACGCCGTCCTCGCGGAGCTGCGCGCCGGGGCCTGATCGCCTCGGCCGGCCGGCCCGCTACTGGCCGCAGGTCTGGGCGGCCAGGGTGCCGTCCGGGCCGCTGAGGCTGATCGCGGCCAGTCCCGCGGGGTCCTTCGCGAAGACCGTCGTGCAGACGATCTGCTGGACGGCGAGCGGCTCCAGGACCTTCACCGGGCGCGTGGACCGCACCAGGAACGTCGGCATGCCGTACGTCCCCATCTTGGTCGCGTTGTCGCTCACGTACAGCTCGTGCCGCCCCTCCGGGATCCTGGAGCGCAGACCGGCGGCGCGCTCGCGTTGGTTCGGGCCGGCCAGGAGGGCGGCGAGTGCCTTCATGGGGCGGCCCGTGCGGCCTCCCACGTCGGTCTCCCGCAGGTCCGCCGTGCCGGTGGCGGTCGGGTCGGGGTAGTGGCCCTGGTCCATGCCCTGGCCCTCCCGTACCACCGGCGCAAGACGCCCGTCGCCGCCGACGAGGAAGAGCGTCATCCGGAGCGCGGGCGGCGGATGGACGACGACGGACGCCGCGTCGCCGGACTCCACGACGTCGGTGCCCTGGACGCCGCACGCCCCGAGGGTCAGGAGCAGGGCGGCGGCGAGGGCGGCCCGGCGGCAGGCGTGCACGGCGGGTCCGTGCGCGGCGGGATCGTTCACAGCGGGATCCTCACGACGAAGACGGCCCCGCCGTCGGGGCGGTTGGCGGCCAGGACGGTGCCGCCGTGGAGCCGTACGTTCTCCTGGGTGATCGCGAGCCCCAGGCCGCTGCCCGCGGAGCGGGTGCGCGCCGGGTCGGCCTTGAAGAAGCGGTCGAAGACGTGCGGAAGCACCTCGGGCGCGATGCCGGGACCCTTGTCGGCGACCTCGGTGACCACCCACGGGCCTTCGGTGTACAGCCGTACCGTCACCGGCGGGCGGCCGTGCCGCAGCGCGTTGCCGACCAGGTTGGCGACCACCACGTCGAAGCGGCGCGGGTCGAGCCGGGCCCGGATGCCGTCCGGGAGCTCCGGGACCAGCTGTTCCGGGTCGGTCCAGTGGCGGCTGGTCAGGGTCCTGCGGATGGTCTCGGCGACGTCCACCTCGTCCGGGTTCAGCTCGGCGGCGCGGGCGTCGAAGCGGGAGATCTCCATCAGGTCCTCGACCAGGTCGGCGAGTTTGCCGGTCTCGGCGCTGATGAGCCGGACGGCGGCGGCCGTGTCCGAGTGGAGGTGGGCCGCGTCCTCGTCGAGGACCTCGGTGACGGCGAGCATCCCGGCGAGCGGGGTGCGCAGTTCGTGCGAGACGTCGGAGGCGAACCGGCGGGCGCGGGCCTCGGCGCGCTGCAGCTCCGCGACCGAGCGTTCGAGTGCGGCGGCGGACTCGTTGAACGTCCGGGCGAGGTCGGCGAGTTCGTCGCTGCCCTTGGCCTGGATACGGGTGTCCAGCTCGCCCCGCCCCATGCTGTGCGCGGCGCGCCTGAGGTCCCGTACGGGGCGCAGCACGCTCCGGGCGGCGATCAGGGCGGGGACGAGTGCGACGGCGAGGGCCGGCAGGACGCCGCCGCGGGCGGCGGCCACCATGGCGTCGATGTTCTCCTGCTCGCCGCTCATGTCGACGACGGCGTAGAGGACGAGTCCGGTGGGCAGGCCGTCGGCGCCGGGGCCCGGCTTGAGGAGGGCGGGGACGGCGATCGTCAGATAGGCGGTGCCGTTCTTGACGACGCGCTGGAAGCTGGTGTGCGTGGTGCCCTGGGCGCGGGCGCGGAGTTCCGGGGTGAGGACGGTGGAGGTGGGGCGGTCCGTGGAGGAGACCCGGAGGGGGCCGTACTCGGCGTAGACCCGCCAGGGCCGCGGTTTGCCCTGCTTGGCCATCAGGAGGAGCGAATCGCGCAGCGCGTCCCGGTCGACGGGCAGCTCGGTGCTGTACTGCCCGACCATCTCGCGGAAGGCGGCGACGGCGTTGTCCTGGGCCTGTTCGAGGATCGCGGTGCGCGCGGCCTGGTAGGTGAGCGCGGCGGTGGTGCCGCAGCCGACGGCGGCGACCAGGAGGAAGGCGAGGACGAGCCGGGTACGGAGACCGAAGGGGCGCAGGCGGCGCTTCACAGCGGCCCGAAGCGGTAGCCGAAGCCGCGCAGGGTCTGGATGTAGCGGGGGGTGCCGGGGGCGTCCTCGATCTTGTTGCGGAGCCGCCGGACGCAGGCGTCCACGAGGCGGGCGTCGCTGTGGTAGCTGTGCTCCCAGACGTGTTCGAGGAGTTGCTGGCGGCTGAAGACCTGCTCGGGGTGGGCGGTCAGATGCAGCAGCAGTTTGAGCTCGGAGGGGGCGAGGGCGAGGCGTTCGCCGGACTTGGCGACGGTCAGCCCGGCGCGGTCGATGGCGAGTTCGCCGTGGAACTCGACGGCGGGACGGCCCGCCCCGGGTATCTCGATGCGGCGCAGGACCGCGCGTATGCGGGCCTCGATGACCTCGGTGCGGGCGGGTTTGACGATGTAGTCGTCGGCGCCCGCCTCCAGGCCGACGACGACGTCGAAGTCGTCGCCGCGCGCGGTGAGCATGATGATCGGCAGCTGACTGGTCTCCCGGACCCGGTGGCAGACCTGGACGCCGTTCATGCCCGGCAGCATCAGGTCGAGCAGGACGAGGTCGGGACGGAACTCGGTGAGCAGCGCGAGCCCCGCCTCACCGGTCGCGGCGGCCCGCACCTCGTGGCCGCGCCTGCGCAGCCCGAGTTCGACCCCTTCGCGGACGGAGGGGTCGTCTTCTATCAGGAGCACGCGAGGCATTCGTGGAGTATCCCAAGGTGAGGAGGGCGAGCGGCGGGGTGGCCCCTGGTCAGCCGCTGCGCGGCCGCGGGATCACGCGCAGGCGCCGCCCTGTGGTCGTCAGGAGGGCGCTCACCTCGGTGAGCCCGAGCGGCCGGGCGAGCAGCCCGAAGACCGCGAGGACGGCGAGGCCGCCCGCGAGGGCGGCGGGCAGCGCGCCGGCCGGGGCGGTGGAGTCGGTGGCGAGCAGGCCCCAGCCGGTGGCGGGGAGGGCGACCACGACAAGACGTACGAGCGAACCGGCCGCACCGGCTCCTCGTGCGGAGGCGGGCGCGGCGGCCCCGAGGCGGCGCCGCAACGCGTACGCGGTCAGGGCCCAGCCCGCCCACAGCGCCAGCGAGTAGCCCGCCGCGATGCCCGCGACCGCCCAGGTCGGGGGCAGGAGCCGGTACGCGGTCAGGGAGAGGCCCGCGTTCAGGGCGGCGATCACCAGGTTCAGGAAGAACGGGGTCTTCGTGTCGCGCAGCGCGTAGAAGGCGCGGGTGCAGACGTACTGGCCCGAGAAGGCGACCAGGCCCGGCGCGAAGGCCATCAGGATCCACGCCATCGCCCGGACGTCGGCCGCGTCGGTCCTGCCGTACTGGAAGACCAGGCTCATCAGCGGCACCGCCAGCGCGAACAGCGCGCAGGCCGCCGGAACGACCGCCGCCGCCGAGGCGCGCAGCCCGTACGAGACGTCCCGCCGCACCCCCGCGAGGTCGCCGTCGGCGGCGGCGCCGCTCATCCTCGGCAGCAGCGCGGTCACCAGCGAGACGGTGACGATGCCGTGCGGGACGGCCCACAGCAGGTAGGCGTTGTTGTACGCGGCGAACCCGAAGCCGCCCCCGCCGCCTTCCAGTCTCTCCGCCTGCGCGCCCGCCGCCGTGGCGAGCTTCGTCGTCACCCAGTACGCGGCCTGGTTGGTGAGGACGAGCAGCACCAGCCAGCCCGCCGAGCGCAGCGGCGCGGTGAGCCCGCTGCCGCGCCAGTCGAACCGCGGCCGCCAGCGGAACCCGGCCGCCCGCAGCGACGGCACGAGCGCGAGGGCCTGGAGCGCGATGCCGGCCGTCGTGCCCCAGCCGAGCAGCGCGGTCTCCCCCGCCGTCAGTCCGCCGGAGCCCGTCACCGCCGTCGCCACGTACAGCCCGAAGACGGCGATGACGACGACGTTGTTGAGGACCGGCGTCCACATCATCGCGCCGAACCGGCCCCGCGCGTTCAGGACCTGACCGAGGAGGGTGAACAGGCCGAGGAAGAAGATCTGCGGCAGGCAGTAGCGGGCGAACGCGACCGTCATCGACTCCCGCGCACCGCTGTAGTCGGTGTACGCGTCGATGATCGCGGGCGCCGCGAGCACCGCGCCCGCCGTCATCACGAGCAGGGCGCAGACGCAGATCGTGAGGAGCCGGTCGGTGTAGGCGACCCCGCCGTCCTCGTGCTCCTTGGCGGCCTTGACCAGCTCGGGCACGAAGACCGCGTTGAGCGCGCCGCCGAGAAGCAGTATGTAGACGATGGTGGGGATGGAGTTGGCGACCGCGTACCCGTCGGCGATCCCCCCGACGCCGAGCGCCGCCGCGACGATCGCCGAGCGGACGAAGCCGGTGGCGCGCGAGACCAGCGAGCCGGCGGCCATGAGCGCGCCGCTGCGCAGCACGGACGGGGTGGCGCGGTGCCTCGGCCCCGCTCCCCCGCCCTGCCCTGGTCCCGGTGCCGGCTCCTCCGGCTTCGCGACGGTGGTCGTCATCGGCGGGCCAGGTATGCCTGGAACGCCCGGTACATCGCGTGGTTGGTCGTGCCGGCCAACGGTGTCTCCCACTCCCCCAGCGTCTCGACGGCCTGCCCGCCCGTGCCGAGCTTCCAGCGCAGCAGACCGTGGGCGCGGTCGTCCGGATCAAGGGTGGAGGGTATCCCGCGCATGTCGTAGACGTCGGCGCCGAGCGCGTGGGCATCGAGCATCATCCGCCACTGCAGGGCGTTGGACGGGCGGACCTCGCGGCGGTGGTCGGCGGAGGCGCCGGTCTGGTACCAGACCCGCTTCCCCACGGTGATCATGGTGTGGGCGGCGAGGGTCTCGCCCTCGTGACGGGCGAGGTAGAGCTTCATCCGTCCGGGTTGCTCGGCGTTGAGGACCGCGTACTGGCGTTCGTAGTAGGAGAGGGAGCGTCCGAGGCGGAATCCGTCACGCTCCTCGGTGATGCGCAGGAGCCGGAAGAAGTCCGGCAGGTCGGCCGCCGAGCCGACGACGACCTCGACACCGGACTTGCGGGCCTTGCGGACGTTGCGCCGCCACTCCTGGTTGAGGCCGTCCCACAGGTCGTCGGAGCTGCGACCGGCGAGCGGGACCTGGTAGACGTGGCGGGGCTGGGCGTCGGCGCCGTCGGAGTCGCTCGTCGAGTCGCCGCCGCAGCGGCGCCAGCCGCGGGAGCGGAGCCGTTCGGCGACGGCGGTGCCGAGCGGGTCGACCTCGTCGGCGAGGACGTCGGAGAGCCGCCGCCCGGGGCCGGTGCGCGCCTTGAGGGTGGCGGCGTTCCAGCGGCGGAAGGCGGGCGTGGGCCCGATGCGTACGGCGAAGGCGCCGGCGGCGCGCAGGTGCTGGAGGAGCGGGGTGAGCCAGCCGTCGATGTCCGGGTCGGACCAGTCGGCGACGGGCCCCTCGGGGAGGTAGGCGAAGAACTTCCGGGTGCCGGGGAAGGGCCGCAGCAGGACGAGGGCGACACCGGTCGGCCCGGTCCCCGACTCCGGTCCCCAGCCGATGAGTTGGTGCCGCCAACCGTCCTTCACATCGGCCCAGGAGGGGCACTGGAGGAAGCTGGGGCGCGCCTCGCCTCGGGCGAGGAAGGCACGGTACGTCTCGACGGTGACGGGCTCGAGCCGAGTGGCCTGCGGCGGTGCGGCCGTCACGAGCAGAGCTGACACAACGTGAGCCTCCTTGTTCCGCCCCTCGGTCGGGGGTCGCACAGGATGCTCACAGCCGGTCTTGACCGGTCCGCGCGTCGTGTGTGACCGGACGATGACCGTTCCTCACCACCCCTTGTCACAGAGCTCTGGAGGCCGATTTCGCGGCTTACAGTCCGGGCATCCCACACTTTTTTCCGGAGGTTTCCGTGGTTTCCGTGCCGTCCTTGGTTCCCGCACGCACCCGAATACGCCGGTCGCTCGCGGCCGTCGCCCTCTGCGGCTCGCTCGCCGCCTGCTCGGCGGGGGCGGTGGGCGCGCCCCGTACGACACAGAGCCCCGGGGGCGCGGAGCAGGCGGAGACCCCGGCGAAGGTGACGGTGGTGAGCCCGGCGGCGGGGCGGACCGTGACGGTCACGGCGACCGGCGGGACGCTGCGGACGGTACGGGTCGTGGACGCGGAGGGCGCCGAGCTGAAGGGCCGTACCGGAGCCGGCGGGACGTCGTGGATCTCGGACCGGAAGGCGGTGCCGGGCACGTCGTACCGGGTCGAGGCGACGACCCGTACGGCGGGCGGGAAGGAGACGACGAGCAGCTCGACGTTCAGGACGGCGCCGGCCGCGCGGGTCAACAAGCTGACGCTGGCGCCGGGGAAGAACACGACGGTCGGGGTCGGTCAGCCGCTGTCGATCGTGTTCGACCGGCCGGTGACGAACCGGGCCGAGGTGGAGAAGCAGCTCAAGGTGACGACCTCGAACGGGACGGTCGGCTCGTGGGGCTGGCTGAAGGACTGGTCGGGCAAGGACCGGGTGGACTGGCGGCCGAAGGAGTACTGGAAGCCGGGGACCCGGGTGGACCTGGACGCGACGCTCGACGGGACGGACTCGGGCGGCGGCTGGTTCGTCCGGGACTACCGGACCGGGTTCACGGTCGCGGGGACGGCGCAGGTGGTGAAAGTGGACCTGGACCGCAAGCGGCTGGTCCTGGAGCGGGACGGGCGGGCCGTGCGCACGATCCCCGTATCGGGCGGGACGCCCGGGGGCGACAAGCGGTCGTGGCGGGGGACGGCGGTGCTGATGGCGAAGGAGGGCACGATCAACATGAACTCGGAGACGGTCGGGCTCGGCGACGCGTACGACAAGATGGTCGACTTCTCGATGCGGCTGACGTGGTCGGGGATGTACGCGCACGCGGCGCCGTGGAACGCGGCGTACTTCGGCCGCGCGAACCGCAGCTCGGGCTGCATCGGCATGAGCGACGCGGACGCGACGTGGTTCTACGGCCAGGTGCGGCCGGGCGACCCCTTCGAGATCAAGGGCGCGGACACGAAGGGCACGGTGGCGGAGGGCAACGGGTACGGGGCGTGGAACGTGAGCTGGGAGGGGTGGCGCGCGAAGAGCGCGGAGGCTCGCTGACGCGAGCGGGGGGGCGGGGGGGCGTCCGCACCGGGGCCGCCCCGCCAGGGCGCGGGTGACGTCAGGGCCACGGGAGCCCGGTCGGGGGCGCCGGAGCGGGTCGGCTCAGGGCGCCGCGCGCATCTCCCACAGCAGGATCTCCGCGTCCGAGGTCGCCAGGACGGCGAGGTCTCGGGCAGCGGTGACGCGGGCCGCGTCGCCGGGGGTGAGTTCCTCGCCGTCGAGGCGGACGGTGCCGCGCACCACGTGTGCGTAGACGAGGTCCGCGTCCGGGACGGCCGTGCGTTCGCCCTGTTCCAGGCGCCGGACGTGGAGCATCGCGGCGGCCTCCGGGAGGGCGTACGGGGTGGAGTCGGCGATGCCCCGGACGATCTCGTACGCGGGGTCGCCGCCCGGCTCCAGCGGGGCGAGCCACATCTGGACGAAGACCAGGGGCACGTCCCCGTCGTTGCGCTCCTCGTGCCGGACGCCCCCGGCGGAGCTGAGCCGCTGGACGTCCCCGGGGCGGACGACGGTGGTGTGTCCTGCGGCCGTGTCGTGGTGGGTCAGCTCGCCCTCGACGACCCAGGTGACGATCTCGGTGTGCCGGTGCGGGTGCTCGGCGAAGCCGGCGCCGGGCGCGAGCCGCTCCTCGTTGCAGGCGAGCACGGCGCCGAAGCGGAGGTTGTCGGGGTCGTAGTGCGGCCCGAACGAGAACGCGTGCCGCGTCTCGATCCCGGCCACCTCGTCGCCCCCGGGGTACCGCTCACCGGCCCGCTGAATCCGCATCACGCCCCCACGGTAGCCGCCACGCTCCCCGCCGGATCCGCGCCCACGGCGGGCGTACGGCAGGGCCGCCCGCAGAGGCCCGCCCGCTCAAGGCCGCCCCTCACAGACCGCCCCGCACCACGCCCCCGACGGGCCCGGCGCAAGGAAACGGCCCCGACCCCGCACCCGGGCGTCCCGATAAGGCAGTCTTGTCCCCGTGTCTGAACCCACGAACGCCGCTCATCCGCATTCCGCGACCCTGAAGCGCCTCGAACAGTCCTCCGGGCGGCTCGCCGCCAACGCCATTGCCCGTATGGACGAGACGCTGCCGTGGTACCGGGCCATGCCGCCCGAGAACCGGTCGTGGATCGGGCTGGTGGCCCAGGCGGGCATCGCCGCGTTCACCGAGTGGTTCCGGCACCCGGAGACCCCGCAGGCCATCTCCACCGACGTCTTCGGCACCGCGCCCCGCGAGCTGACCCGCGCGATCACGTTGCGGCAGACCGTCGAGATGGTCCGCACCACCATCGAGGTCATGGAGACCGCGATCGAGGAGGTCGCCGCCCCCGGCGACGAGTCCATCCTCCGCGAGGCCCTCCTCGTCTACGCCCGCGAGATCGCCTTCGCGACCGCCCAGGTCTACGCCCAGGCCGCCGAGGCCCGCGGTGCCTGGGACGCGCGGCTCGAGTCCCTCGTCGTCAACGCGGTCCTCTCCGGCGAGGCCGACGAGGGCGCCGTCTCCCGGGCCGCCGCCCTCGGCTGGAACTCGCCCGACCACGTGTGCGTCGTCCTCGGCACCGCCCCCGACGGCGACAGCGAGCTGACCGTCGAGGCGATCCGCCGCGCCGCCCGGCACGCCAAGCTCCAGGTCCTCACCGGCGTCCTCGGCGACCGGCTCGTCGTCATCGCCGGCGGCAACGACAATCCGCTCGCCGTGGCCAAGGCGCTGATCGGGCCGTATGCCGCCGGGCCCGTCGTCGCGGGGCCCGTCGTTCCCGACCTGCTCGCCGCCACCCGGTCCGCGCAGGCCGCCGCCGCCGGGCTCAAGGCCTGCTCGGCCTGGCAGGACGCCCCGCGGCCGGTCCTCGCGGACGATCTCCTGCCGGAGCGCGCCATCGCCTCCGACCCTTCTGCGCGGGAGCAGTTGGTGGAGGAGATCTACAGACCACTGGAGGAAGCGGGCTCGGCGCTGCTGGAAACTCTGAGTGTCTACTTGGAGCAGGCGAGCAGCCTGGAAGGCGCGGCGAGGATGCTCTTCGTGCACCCGAACACCGTGCGCTACCGGCTTCGACGTGTGACAGACGTCACCGGTTGGTCACCCTCCGATGTTCGGTCGGCCTTCACGCTGCGGATCGCCCTCATTCTGGGGCGCTTGGCCGACGGAGATTCGCAGTCCTAGACTTTTGTCGAACACCAACAATTCCCCCGACGGTTCTTCGTCCTAGTCCCCACGGGCGCTTGGAGCCGTCCCCAAGAGAGAGTGTGAGGGTGCTCGTACTCGTCGCTCCCGGCCAAGGCGCTCAGACGCCCGGCTTCCTGACTCCCTGGCTCGAACTCCCCGGTGCCGTCGACCGTGTGGCGGCCTGGTCCGAGGCCATCGGACTGGACCTCGTCCACTACGGCACGAACGCCGACGCGGACGAGATCCGTGACACCGCCGTGGCCCAGCCGCTGCTCGTCGCGGCCGGTCTGCTGTCCGCCGGCGCGCTCCGCGAGGCCGCTCCCGACCTCGCCCCCGGCGCCGTCGCGGGCCACAGCGTCGGCGAGATCACCGCCGCCGCGTTCGCCGGCGTCCTCGACGAGGTCTCCGCGCTGCGGCTCGTACGGGCCCGTGGTCTCGCGATGGCCGAGGCCGCCGCGATCACCGAGACCGGCATGGCCGCGCTGCTCGGCGGCGAGCCCGACATCGTCTTCCCGCACCTGGAGAAGCTCGGCCTGACCCCGGCCAACGTCAACGGCGCCGGCCAGGTCGTCGCCGCGGGCACGCTGGAGCAGCTGGCCGCGCTGGCCGAGGACAAGCCCGAGGGCGTCCGCCGCGTCGTCCCGCTGAAGGTCGCCGGCGCGTTCCACACCGAGCACATGGCCCCGGCCGTGACGAAGCTGGAGGCCGCCGCCAAGGAGCTGAACGTTTCCGCTCCGACCGTGCGCTACGTCTCCAACCGGGACGGCGCCGTCGTCACCGAGGGCAGCGACGTCATCCGCCGGCTCGTCGGCCAGATCGCCAACCCGGTCCGCTGGGACCTGTGCATGGACACCTTCAAGGCGCTGGGCGTGACCGGGCTGATCGAGGTGTGCCCCGGCGGCACCCTGACCGGTCTCGCCAAGCGCGCGCTCCCGGGTGTGCCGACCGTCGCCCTGAAGACCCCCGACGACCTCGACGCGGCCCGCACGCTCGTCGCCGAGCACACTGCAGCCTGAGAAGGAGCCGTAGAGCATGTCGAAGATCAAGCCCAGCAAGGGCGCCCCGTACGCACGGATCATGGGTGTCGGCGGCTACCGCCCCACCCGGGTCGTGCCGAACGAGGTGATCCTCGAGAAGATCGACTCGTCCGACGAGTGGATCCGCTCGCGCTCCGGCATCGCCACCCGGCACTGGGCCTCCCCCGAGGAGACCGTGACCGCGATGTCCGTGGAGGCCTCCGGCAAGGCCATCGCCGACGCCGGGATCGCCCCGGAGCAGATCGGCGCCGTCATCGTCTCGACGGTCTCGCACTTCAAGCAGACCCCGGCCGTCGCCACCGAGATCGCCGACAAGATCGGCGCGGGCAAGCCGGCCGCGTTCGACATCTCCGCCGGCTGCGCGGGCTTCGGCTACGGCCTGACCCTCGCCAAGGGCATGATCGTCGAGGGTTCGGCAGAGTACGTACTTGTCATCGGCGTCGAGCGGCTGAGCGACCTGACCGACCTGGAGGACCGCGCGACGGCCTTCCTCTTCGGCGACGGCGCCGGCGCGGTCGTGGTCGGCCCCTCCGACGAGCCGCACATCGGCCCCACGGTCTGGGGTTCGGAGGGCGACAAGTCCGAGACCATCAAGCAGACGGTCCCGTGGAACGAATTCCACGGTGGCGACGTTTCGACGCTCCCGCTCAACGAGCAGGGCGAGATCAAGTTCCCCGCCATCACGCAGGAGGGTCAGGCGGTCTTCCGCTGGGCCGTCTTCGAGATGGCGAAGGTCGCCCAGCAGGCGCTGGACGCCGCCGGAATCTCGGCGGACGACCTGGATGTCTTCATTCCGCACCAGGCGAACATGCGGATCATCGACTCGATGGTGAAGACCCTCAAGCTGCCGGAGCACGTCACGGTCGCGCGTGACGTCGAGACCACCGGCAACACCTCGGCCGCCTCGATTCCGCTCGCGATGGAGCGGCTGCTGGCGACCGGCAAGGCGAAGAGCGGCGACACGGCTCTCATCATCGGCTTCGGGGCGGGTCTCGTCTTCGCCGCGTCGGTCGTTACTCTCCCCTAGGCACCTCCGGATCTTCCGGAAGCCGTTTATCAAAGCAATCACAGAAGGAGCGCCACAATGGCCGCCACCCAGGAAGAGATCGTCAAGGGTCTCGCCGAGATCGTGAACGAGATCGCCGGCATCCCGACCGAGGACGTCCAGCTGGACAAGTCCTTCACGGACGACCTTGACGTCGACTCCCTGTCCATGGTCGAGGTCGTCGTCGCCGCCGAAGAGCGCTTCGACGTCAAGATCCCGGACGAGGACGTCAAGAACCTGAAGACGGTCGGCGACGCGACCGACTACATCCTGAAGAACCAGGGCTGATTCGGCCCTTGCTGACTCGGTCAGCCACCCGGCGGTGGCGCCGTATTTCGACCATCACACACGTGGAGAAAGAATTCCTGTGAGCTCGACCAATCGCACCGTGGTCGTCACCGGTATCGGCGCAACCACACCGCTGGGTGGCGACTCCGCATCGACCTGGGAAGGTCTGATCGCGGGGCGCTCCGGCGTCAAGCCCCTCGAGGGCGAACGATTCGCCGAACTGCCCGTACAGATCGCGGCGCTCGCCGCGGTCGACCCGGGTGACGTTCTGCCCCGCCCGCTCGCCCGCAAGCTGGACCGCTCGGCGCAGTTCGCGCTGATCGCGGCCCGTGAGGCGTGGGCCGACGCGGGCTACACCGCCCCCGCCGGCGAGGACGGCAGCATCGAGCCCGAGCGGCTCGGCTCCGTCATCGCGTCCGGCATCGGCGGTGTCACGACTCTGCTCGACCAGTACGACGTGCTGAAGGACAAGGGCGTTCGCCGCGTGTCCCCGCACACCGTGCCGATGCTGATGCCGAACAGCCCCTCCGCCAACGTCGGCCTGGAGGTGAACGCCCGGGCGGGCGTCCACACCCCGGTCTCGGCGTGCGCGTCGGGTGCCGAGGCGATCGGCTACGCCGTCGAGATGATCCGTACCGGCCGGGCCGACGTGGTCGTGGCCGGCGGTACCGAGGCGGCGATCCACCCGCTGCCGATCGCGGCCTTCGCCAACATGATGGCGATGTCCAAGAACAACGACGAGCCGACGAAGGCCTCGCGTCCGTACGACACGGCCCGTGACGGCTTCGTGCTCGGCGAGGGCGCGGGCGTGGTGATCCTCGAGTCCGAGGAGCACGCGAAGGCCCGTGGCGCGCGGATCTACTGCGAGGTGCTCGGCCAGGGCCTGTCGGCCGACAGCCACCACATCGCGCAGCCCGAGCCGACCGGCCGGGGCATCGCGGCCGCGATGCAGAACCTGCTGGACGCGACCGACCTCAAGCCCTCCGAGGTCGTCCACCTCAACGCGCACGCGACGTCGACGCCGCAGGGTGACGTCGCCGAGATCAAGGCGCTGCGCAAGGTGCTCGGCGACGACCTGGACCACGTCGCGATCTCCGCGACGAAGTCGATGACGGGTCACCTGCTGGGCGGCGCGGGCGGCATCGAGACCGTCGCGACGGTCCTGGCGCTCCACCACCGCCTGGCCCCGCCGACGATCAACGTCGACGAGCTGGACCCGGCGGTCGAGGCGGACATCGTCCGCGACGAACCCCGCGAACTCCCGCAGGGCACGATCGCCGCGATCAACAACTCGTTCGGCTTCGGCGGCCACAACGTGGTGCTCGCGTTCCGCACCGTGTGACCGAATGCCACGTGTGAGGCCCACTCCGTGTACGGGGTGGGCCTCTCGCACGGCGAAGGCCCACCCCCGCTCGGGGTGGGCCTTCGGCGTGTCGGGGGGGCTGGCGGCGGGTCAGACGACCTGGTGGAGCCAGCGGACCGGGGCGCCTTCGCCTGCGTAGCGGAAGGGCTCCAGTTCGTCGTCCCAGGGCTTGCCGAGGAGCTTGGCGATCTCCGCCTCCAGCTCCGTCTCGCCGCGCACGGAGCGGGCCAGGGCGGCCCGCAGGCGGTCCTCCGGGATCAGGATGTCGCCGTGCATGCCGGTGACCGCGTGGAAGATGCCCAGTTCGGGGGTGGCGCTGTAGCGCTCGCCCTCGGCGGTCGGGCAGGGTTCCGCGGTGACCTCGAAACGGAGCATCTGCCAGCCGCGCAGCGCGGAGGCCAGTTTGGAGGCCGTGCCGGTCTCGCCCTGCCAGGAGAACTCGGCTCTCCACGTGCCGGGCGACGCCGGCTGGCGGATCCAGTCGAGCTGGACCCTCGCACCGAGGACACCCGCGACCGCCCATTCGACGTGCGGGCACAGCGCGCGCGGTGCGGAGTGTACGTACAGGACTCCACGTGTCGTCACCGGGACCTCCAGTGTGGGACGAGGTTCGCCTTTCCCAGCGGCCTCAGTAAACAGCATCGGGAGTAAACTCCGTAAACCCCCGAAAAGGGGACAGCATGTGACGTGATGTAATTTACCGGAGCCGACTGGCAAAGGTGCCTCTGGTTCGACGGGGGAAAAGCTACCGTGCCGCACCACCCTTGGGGTGACGTACGGTCGGTCCGGGGGCCGGTGGACACGAAGCTTTCACTCGCCAGGACGCCGACCGGGTGGGAAATGGGGGCCAAGGGGATGCGCCGAAGGATGCGCGGCACACGACGATTCCGTACCGGCCTCGCCGCCGCGGGGGCCGTGGCGCTGCTGTGCGCGGGCACCCTGACGGGGTGTGAGGTCGCACGGCCCGACGCCGCCGCCTCCCCGAAGCCGACCCCGACACCGCGGCCGACCCCGGTCTGGGACCGCACCCCCGCTTCCGTCGCCGCCGTCGGCGACTCCATCACCCGCGCCTTCGACGCCTGTACGGTCCTGGCGGACTGCCCCGAGGCGTCCTGGGCGACCGGCACGGACACCGTGGTCAACAGCCTGGCCCTGCGCCTCCTCGGCCCCGAGCGCGTCGCCGAGCGCAGCTGGAACCTGGCGAAGACGGGTGCGCGAATGGCAGAGCTGCCCGAGCAGATGGCCCGGGCGGGGGCCCGCAAGCCGGAGCTGGTGACGGTGATGATGGGCTCCAACGACGCCTGCCGGGCCCGGGCCGAACTGATGACGCCGGTCGCGGAGTTCCGCGCGGACTTCGAGGCGTCCCTCGCGAGTCTGCGCAGGGCCGCGCCGAAGGCGCAGGTGTACGTGTCGAGCGTGCCGGACCTGAAGCGGCTCTGGGCGTCCGGCAAGGACAGCGCCCTGAGCCGGCAGATATGGAGGCTGGGGATCTGCGGCTCGATGCTGGCCGACGCGGAGGACCTGAGCGCTTCGGCCGAGAAGCGGCGCACGGCCGTGCGGGACCGGGTGGTGGCGTACAACACGGCCCTGAAGGAGGTCTGCGCGAAGGACCGCCGCTGCCGGTACGACGGCGGCGCGGTGTTCGGCTTCCCCTTCGACGGCGAACAGCTGAGCCGCTGGGACTGGTTCCACCCCAGCAAGAACGGGCAGGCGCGGCTCGCGGAGCTGGCGCATCGGCAGGTGACGGCGCCGGAGCCGCCCGCGTAGGGTTCCGGATCATGAGGATCACGGGTGAACCCTTCGGTTCGGTCGACGGTACGGACGTCACGCGCTGGACCCTCCAGCGGGACTCCGTGCGCGTGCGGGTGCTGACGTACGGCGGCATCGTCCAGTCGGTCGTGGTGCCGGACCGGGACGGCGTGCCGGACGAGGTGGTGCTCGGGCACCCGGATCTGACGGGCTATCTGAAACACCCCGAGCCGTACTACGGCGCCCTGGTGGGGCGGTACGCCAACCGGATCGCGGGCGGGTCCTTCACCCTGGACGGCACGACGTACCGGCTCGCCCGCAACGGGGGGCCGAACTCCCTGCACGGCGGGGAGCGCGGCTTCGACAAGCGGGTGTGGGACGCGCAGGAGGTCGAGGGCGGGGTACGGCTCTCCCGGGTCTCCCCCGACGGCGAGGAGGGTTTCCCCGGCCGGCTCGCGGTCGCGGTGACGTACACCCTCGACGCCGACGGCGCGCTGCGGATCGGCTACCGGGCGGAGACCGACGCGCCGACCGTGGTGGCGCTGACGAACCACACGTACTGGAGGCCGGGCGGCGGGGCGCACGAGCTGCGGGTCGCCGCCGGGCGGTACACGCCGATGGACCCGACGGGCATCCCGACCGGGGCGTTCGCCGAGGTCACGGGCACGGAGCTGGACTTCCGCGCCGGCGGGCCGCTGTCGGTCCCGCTGGACCACAACTTCGTCCTCGACGGGGACGGTTCGCCGGAGGCGGCCGAGCTGTACGCGCCCGACACCGGGCGGACGGTGACCGTGGAGACCACCGAGCCCGGGCTGCAGGTGTACGCGAACCCGGAGCTCGGCGGGGTGGCCCTGGAGACGCAGGCCTTCCCCGACTCGCCGAACCGGCCGGAGTTCCCGTCGACGGTGCTGCGGCCGGGCGAGGTGTACGCCTCGGAGACCGTCTTCCGCTTCGGTACGCGCTGACGAGGAAGCCCCGGGGCGGTTGTCAGGTTCCGCCCCGGGGCCGGTCATGGGAGGACGGGGCCTCAGATGTCCAGCGTCGCGGTGAGGCGCGTGTCGGCGAGCGAGTGCGCGGCCCGGACCTCGTACGTACCGGAGATGTGCGCCCAGCCGTTCCGCTCCTCGTCCCAGATCTCGAAGGCGCGGGCGGGCAGCGGGATCTCGGTCTCGACGCTCTCGCCGGCGCCGGCCTCGACGCTCGCGAAGGCGGCCAGCCAGCGGGCCGGGCGCTCCACCTCGTCGGCGGCGGGCGCCAGGTAGATCTGGACGACCTCGCGGCCGGTGCGGGTGCCGGTGTTGGTGATCCGGACCTTCGCCGCGGTCGGGGTGACTTCGAGGGAGTCGTACGACCAGGTGGCGTAGCCGAGGCCGTGGCCGAAGGCGTACGCCGGGGTGGCGCCGGCCTTGTCCCAGGCGCGGTAGCCGATGAACACGCCCTCGTCATAGGCGAGTTGACCGTCGGTGGGGGTGGTCTCGGTGACCGGCACGTCGGCGAGGGCGACGGGCCAGGTGGTGGGGAGCCGGCCGCCGGGCTCCTCGGCGCCGGTGAGGACGTCGGCGAGCGCGGCGCCGCCCTCCTGGCCGGGGAACCAGCTGAGCAGGATCGCGGCGACCTCGTCGCGCCAGGGCATCTCGACCGGGGAGCCGGCGTTGACGACGACGACGGTGTTCGGGTTGGCGGCGGCGACGGCCCGGACCAGCTCGTCCTGACGGCCCGGCAGGGCGAGGTCCTTGCGGTCGAAGCCCTCGGACTCGACGCGCTCGGTGGTGGCGACGACCACGACGGCGGTGTCGGCGGCGCGGGCGGCCTCGACGGCTTCGGCGATCAGTTCGTCGGGGTCGCGGCGCGGCCCGAGGTGGACGAAGGAGAACATCACGGCGGGCAGCGGGGCCGCGAACTCCTTGTCCAGCGGGTGGAGCAGGGAGACCTCGACGCTCTTCCCCGCCGTGAGGGCGACCTTGGCGCGCTCGACGGGAGAGCCGAAGAACGCCTCGAAGGGGTCGCTCTCGGGGCCCATCGCCTGGAGCCCGTCGAAGACGGTCTCCCCCGCGATGCTGAGGGTGAAGGCGCCGAGGCCGCGGGTGCCGAAGGAGTGCTCGCCGGACTCGCGCGGGGTGAACGTACCGGTGACCTCGATGGAGGCGAGGGCCTCGTGGGTGACGCCGGCCGGGAGGTCGTCGCCGATCCACTGGACCTGGCCGTTGGGCAGGGAGCCCTCACCGAGGACGGTGCCGTCGGCGTCGCGGCAGACGGCGCGGAGGGTGAACCCGGACGAGACCGAGCCGGCGGGGGTGAGTTCGTCGCTCGGGTCGGCGCCGATGGTGAAGGTGAGGGCGCCCTCGGGGAGCGCGGCGGTGAGGCCGTCGAGCGGGGAGACCGTGTGGTCGGGGAAGACCTGGGCGGAGCCGCCGCCGAGGATCCGGGCGTCGCGGGCGGCGGCGCCGGAGAGGGCGACGGTGCCGTTCTTGAGGGGCAGCGCGTCGTTCTCGTTGCGGACGAGGACGACGCCTCGGTGGGCGACCTCGCGGGCGAACGCGTCGCCGTCGATCGTGGCCGGGGGCTCGGTGACGACCGCCGGGGCGCCTTCGAGGGCGCCGACGCGGGCGGCGAGCCGCAGCACGTTCCGTACGGCCGCGTCGACCAGCGACTCCTCGACCTCACCGGCCCGGACGGCGGCGGCGAGCGCCTCGCCGTAGACGGTCTGCGGGCCGGGCATGGCGACGTCGAGGCCGCCTTCGATGTCACCCTTGGTGGAGCGGGCGGCCATCCAGTCGGAGACGTTGGCGCCGTCGAAGCCCCACTCGCCGCGCAGGACCTCGTTGACGAGCTCGTGGTGCTCGCTCATGGTCACGCCGTTGACCTGGTTGTAGGCGGTCATGATGCCCCAGGGGTGGGCGTTCTTGACGATGGCCTCGAAGGGCGCGAGGTAGAGCTCGCGCAGCGGGCGCGGGGCGATGACGCTGTCGACGGTGAAGCGGTCGGTCTCGGCGTCGTTGCCGACGTAGTGCTTGACCGTGGTGCCGACGCCGCCGTCCTGGACGCCCTGGACGTAGCCGGTGCCTATGGCGCCGGTGAGGTACGGGTCCTCGCTGTAGGCCTCGAAGTGGCGGCCGCCGAGCGGGGTGCGGTGCAGGTTGACGGTGGGCGCGAGGAGGACGTGGACGCCCTTGCGGCGGGCCTCTTGGGCGAGCAGGCGGCCGGCGCGGCGGGCGAGGGCCGGGTCCCAGGAGGCGGCGAGGGCGGTCGGGGAGGGCAGGGCGACGGACGGGTCGTCGGCGGTCCAGCGGACGCCCCGTACGCCGATCGGGCCGTCCGACATCACGATCGACCGCAGGCCGATCTCGGGAACGGCGGGCAGGGACCACATGTCCTGGCCGCCGAGCAGCCGGGTCTTGGTGTCCAGGTCGAGCTTGCCGAGCGCCGTCTCGACGGCCTGCTCACGAACGGTCTCCGCGCTGTGCTCCGCCATGGCCATGTCTCCTCGCTGAAGTCGTGTGCGGCCCATGGTGGACCCGATACCTGTAGATCGGTAGGTTACGTTACTGTTTCGTAATCATGTCATGCCGTACGGTCCTGGGGACGAGGGTCCTTCGACGGCGGACAGACCGTCGAAGGACGGACCTTCAGTGGACGGACGGCAGGGAAAGGGGGCCACGGCGATGGTGCGGGCCAGGAGCGAGGAGCGGCGCTCGGACATCGTGCGCGCGGCCCTCGAGGTGATCGCCGAGCGCGGTTACCGGGGCGCGTCGCTCGGCGCGGTCGCGGAGCGGGTCGGCCTGACGCAGCAGGGGCTGCTGCACTACTTCCCCACGAAGGAGGCCCTGCTCGTCGCGGTGCTCGCGGAGCGCGACAAGTGGGACACGAGCGGCGCGGGCTCGCGCGAGGGCTGGCGGCTCGACCTGATCGACTCGCTCGTCGAGTACAACGCGATGCGGCCGGGGATCGTGCAGACCTTCTCTGCGCTGCTCGGCGAGTCCGTGACCGAGGACCACCCGGCCCGCCGGTTCTTCACCGAGCGCTACACCCAGGTCCGTACGGAGATGGCGACCGTGCTGCGCCTGGAGTTCGGCGAGCGCCTGCCGAGCGGGCTTACGCCGGAGCGGGCGGCGCCGATCCTGACGGCCGTGATGGACGGCCTTCAGTACCAGTGGCTGCTCGACCCGACGGCCGTGGACATGCCGGCGGCGTTCCGGGACTTCCTGCGGCTGCTGCACGGCGGAGAGGCCGCGGAGGACGCGGAGGGCTCGGGCGGCAAGTGAGGGCACCGTAGCGGGAGTTGCGGGTGAGCCGGGATACTGCGCGGGCCGGTTTCCGACGCGACGGAGGTCCCGCCCGTGCTGTCCCGTTTACGTCCCGCAGCGCTCGGTCTCGCGCTGATCACCGCCACCTTGACGCTCGGCGCACCGCCCGCCACGGCTGTTTCCACGACGGGGGCCGCGCCCGCGGTGACCGTGGAGGAGGCGCGGCTGGACCGGGCCGTGCCCCAGGAGATCCTGCGGCGCGGCGGATTCGCCTCCGTGGCACCGGAGTTCGCCCGCGCCCTTGCCGGGGCGGAGTCGTACGGCGAGGCCGAGCGGGCGGTCGTACGGCACGGGGAACGGCTCTGGCGGGACGCCGTGGACCGGGCGCAGGGGCGCCGGGTGCGCGGGGATCTGAGCAAGGACGACGACCGCCCGCTGTACTGGGCGCGGCTTGCGCTGACCCGTGAACTGCGGGGCTGGCAGCCGGGGTTCGCGCTCGGGGAGGAGCGCAGGGCCCGTCTTCTCGACCGGCTGGAGCGCTCCTCGCGCGGCCAGGACTCGATCCGGTTTCCGGGCGACGGGCCTCGCGGCACGTGCGTGAAGCGGATCCTGCTGACCGGCTTCGACCCGTTCACACTCGACCGGGACGTCCGCATCAGCAACCCCTCGGGGGCCACCGCGCTGGCCCTGGACGGGGCGCTGATCCGGACCGCCGACGGTGACCTCGCCCGGATCGAGACGGCCGTCTTCCCCGTCCGCTGGCAGGACTTCGCCGACGGCAGCGTCGAGCGGTCGCTGCGCGGGCACCTGTCGGAGGTGGACCTCTTCACCACCGTCAGCCAGGGCCGGATCGGCCGCTTCGACATCGAGCGGTTCAACGGCGCCTGGCGGGGCGGCTTCCCCGACAACGAGAACCTCTCGCGCACGGAGACCGTCCCGGTGGCCGACCCGGCCACGCAGCCGCAGTGGACGGCGACGACCCTGCCGTACGCCTCGATCGTCGCGGCGGACACCGGGCGGTTCCCGGTACGGGACAACACGACGGTGACCGAGATCCCGGCGGGCGCGACCGGTCCCGTGGACCGCCCGGACGGTCCGACGGCGGGCTCCGCGGCCCGCGCGGGCGGCGGCGGGAACTACCTCTCCAACGAGATCGCCTACCGCGCGACCCTGCTGCGCGACCGGCTGGGCCTGCCGCAGCTGCCCGGCGGCCATGTCCACACCCCGGTCCTGCAGTTCGGCACGGGCAACACCGACCCGGCGACGGGCACGGTCACCGACCCGGAGTTCGTCGCCAACCGGCTCGCCATCATCGCCCAGGTCCGGGCGATCCTCGCGGTGGCCGCCGCGAACTCCTAGCCTCGTCGACGGATGGGCGGGATGATGGCGGTCATGATCGTCGCAGCAGCGCAGTTCGCCCCGGTCGCCGGGGACGTCGAGGCCAATGTCCGTACCGTGGCCGGGCTGATCCGCGAGGCCGCCGCCGAGGGTGCCCGCGTGGTCGTCCTGCCCGAGCTGGCCCTCACCGGCTACGAGCCGACCCTCATCGGCGCCACCCCGGCCCTCCACCTCGCCGAGGACGACCCGCGCCTCGATCCGGTACGGGAGGCCTGCCGCGCGGCCGGCGTGGCGGCGGTCGTCAACGGGCCGGTGCGCACGGCGGGCGGCCGGCCGGGCATCACGTCCCTGGTGTTCGGCCCGGACGGCGAGCTGCTCGCCCGCTACGACAAGGCGCATCTGCACGGCATCGAGAACGAGGTCTTCGCACCGGGCACGGCCGACGGGCGCTTCACCCTCGACGGGGTCCGTTTCGCGCTCGCCACCTGCTACGACAACCGCTTCCCCGACATCGCGGAGCGGGCCGTCGCCGACGGCTGCACGGTCTATCTGGCGAGCTCCGCGCTCGACCCCGACAACGACTCGTTCGAGAAGGTGTACCCGGTACGGGCCCGGGACTTCGGCCTCTACGTGGTCCTGGCGAACGTCGTCGGCACGTGCGAGGCGGGCCCGTGCGTCGGTCTCAGCGGCGGCTGGGGCCCCGACGGCGAGCGCATCGCCGACGCGGGTCCCGAGCGCGCGGGCTTCGCCCTCGCCGAGGTGGGCTGAGGCCGGCCGGCGTCAGGCGTACGGGTTCCGCTGCGGCTGCGGGGTGCCCGTCTGGACGGGCGGCGCGGGGGTCTTGCCCCCGCCCTCGCCCGTCTCGGCCGTCTCGCCGTTCAGCTCGCGGGCCATCAGGGTCGCGCCCGCGACGGCGCCCGGCATCAGGAAGACGGCGACCAACGGGACCAGGAACGAGAGGACCAGCGGGACGCCGAAGCCCAGGGTGAGCATCCGGCGGCCCCGGAGCATCCCGAGGCGGCTCTTCAGCTCGACGCCCCGGCGCTGGAGGGCGACGGAGGTCAGTTCGTGGGCGAGGAAGAAGCCCGAGACGCAGAAGCCGATCACCGGGACGACGGTCTGGCCGACGACCGGGATGAAGCCGCAGGCGAAGAGCAGGATGCCGTAGAGGGCGACCCGGGCGAGCACGCGCAGGCTGTCGCGTGCGGAGATCCACAGTTCGCGCCAGAGCGGCAGGCCCGACTCGGGGACGTCGCCGCCCTCGGTGCGGTCGACCTGCTCGGAGAGCGACTCGTAGAACGGCTGGCCGACCAGCAGGGTCACGGCGGTGAAGGTGATGACCGCGAGGAAGAGCCCGAAGGCGAAGACCAGGCCGGTGAAGAAGCCCCGGACGAGCCCCTGCCAGGGGGAGGTCCAGTCGTCGGCGAACGGGGTCGCCCAGGTGGTCAGGTCGTCGGCTCCGTAGCCGAGGCCGATGAGCGCGCCCACGTAGAGGACGAGGGTCACGAGCCCCGGGAGCAGCCCGAAGCCGAACCACCGGCCGTGCCGGGCCACCCACTTCTGCCCCTGTACCAGATATCCGAACCCGGCCCCGAAATCGCGCATGTGGATCACCCTATCGGGCGTGCCGCACGCGCCCGTACGAAGCGGGCCGCACCCCGGTCGGTCGGGGTGCGGCCCACTTCAGACTACGCGTAACTCAGACGGCCAGCTCGACCGTGATGTTCCCGCGGGTCGCCTTGGAGTACGGGCAGACCTGGTGGGCCTTCTCGATCAGGCTCTTCGCGGTCTCGGCGTCCACGTTCGGAATGGTCGCCGAGATCTTGACGATGATGCCGAAGCCGTCGTCGTTCTTGCCGATGCCGACCTCGGCGGTGACCGTCGAGCCCGAGATGTCGGCGTTCTCGTTGCGCGCCACGACGCCCAGCGCGCCCTGGAAGCAGGCGCTGTAACCGGCGGCGAAGAGCTGCTCGGGGTTGGTGCCCGCGCCCGAGCCGCCCATGGCCTTCGGCGGGTTCACGACGACGTCGAGCTGGCCGTCGTCGGTCGCGACCCGGCCGTCACGCCCGTTCTCGGCGGTGGCGATGGCGGTGTACAGGACGTCGGACTGCTGGATGGACATCTGATGCTTCCTTCTGCTGGTTCGCCGCGACTCGCGCCCACGATCGCGACGGCTGAGGGAAGACTAGCGGGTCGCGGAAACGATCATCTTTCCGGTGTTCTCCCCGCGGAGCAGGCCGAGGAAGGCCTCCACGCCGTTCTCGATGCCCTCGACGACGGTCTCGTCGTACTTCAGCTCGCCGGTGCGCAGCCAGCCGCCGACCTCCTGGACGAACTGCGGCTGCAGGCCGTAGTGGTCGCCGACGAGGACGCCCTGGAGGCGCAGCCGCTTGCCGATGATCATGGCCATGTTCCGCGGGCCGGGGACCGGCTCGGTCTCGTTGTACTGCGCGATCATGCCGCAGATGGTCGCGCGGCCGTGCACGTTGAGCGAGGAGATCGCGGCTTCGAGGTGGTCGCCACCGACGTTGTCGAAGTAGACGTCGATGCCGTCCGGGGCGGCCTCGCGGAGCTGGTCCTTGACCGGGCCGTTCTTGTAGTTGAAGGCGGCGTCGAAGCCGTACTCCTCGACGAGCTTCTTGACCTTCTCGTCGGAGCCGGCCGAGCCGATGACCCGGGAGGCGCCCTTGAGCTTCGCCATCTGGCCGACCTGGCCGCCGACGGCGCCGGCCGCGCCCGAGACGAAGACCACGTCGCCCTCCTTGAAGGAGGCGACCTCGAAGAGGCCGGCGTAGGCCGTCAGGCCCGTCATGCCGAGGACACCGAGGTACGTGGAGAGGGGGGCCAGGTCGGGGTCGACCTTGGTGGCGTGCTGGGCGGGCACGTCGGCGTACTCGCGCCAGCCGAGGCCGTGCAGGACGTGGTCGCCGACGGCGAAGCCCTCCGCGTTCGACGCGATGACCTCACCGACGGCGCCGCCGTCCATGGGGTGGTCGAGCTTGAACGGGGGGACGTACGACTTCACGTCGTTCATCCGGCCCCGCATGTACGGGTCGACCGAGAAGTGCAGGTTCTTGACCAGGATCCGACCCTCGGCGGGCGCGGTGACGGGGGTCTCACGGAGCGCGAAGTCCGCGGGGGTCGGCCAGCCGTGCGGACGGGCGACGAGGTGCCACTCACGGCTGGACGCGGGAAGTACGGACATCGGCTCTGCCTCCTGGAACGAGAAATTACTTCACCAACTGAAACAACCATGCGCCTGGATATTTCATGTTGTCAAGTATCTGGGTACGATGGTGCCCATGGGCACCCCACGCACAGACCCCCTGACCGTCGAAGTCGTCGACCTGATCGGCACGGTCGTGGCGCGGTACCACCAGGAGTACGAGCACGCGGCCTCGGAGCACGCGCTCACCGGCGCGCAGGCCCGGGTCCTCGGACTCCTGTCGCTCGAACCGGTGGCGATGCGGAAGATCGCCGAGAAGCTGAAGTGCGAGCCGTCGAACGTGACGGGGATCGTCGACCGCCTCGAAGCGCGCGGCCTGGCGGAGCGCCGCCCCGACCCGGCCGACCGCCGCGTCAAGCTGGCCGCGCCCACGCCGGAGGGCCTGGACACCGCCCGTCGGCTGCGGGAGTCGCTCGACTTCGCGCGCGAGCCGCTCGGGCAGCTCACGGAGGTCGAGCGGACGCTGCTGCGGGACCTGCTGAAGCGGATGCTGGGTGAGGACGGGGGCTGACGCACGCACCGGCGGGCCCCTAGGTCGTGTCCGGAAAGTCTGGCCTGGCTCGCGACGCCCTTCGGGCGGACGACCATACTTTCCGGACACTCCCTAGAAGCAGAAGATGAACCAGCAGCTCTTGGTCGGGCTGGGCGTGGGCGCCGGAGTCGTGGGCGGCGAACCGGGCGGTGTCGCCGTCGGGCTGCCGCTGCCCGACGGTGTCGCCGTGGCCCCCGGCTGCGACGCGGACGGCGAACCCGTCGGCGGGGCGCTCGTCGGGTTGCCCTGACCGCCGTCCGAGCCCTGCCCGGTCCCACCCACGTCCCCCGAGCCGTTCCCGCCGCCCGAGCCGGATCCGCCGGCGGAGCCCCCGCCGGGTATGCCCGTGTGCCCCTGGGCGGGCGTGTGCGCGTCCACCGGGGAGGCCGAGGTCGAGACCCGTACAGGGCCCCGGGTCTCCGTGGGCCGGACGCTCTCCGAAGGCACCGGAGGCAGCGAGGTCTCCACGACCTCCTCCTCCTGGACCGCGGTGGCGGCGCCGCCCTCGTCCGGAGGGTCCAGGGCCACCTTCGTCAGGCTCAGCGCCCCGGCCGCCAGGAGCAACCCGAGGGAGCCCACCAGAACGTTTCGCCCCTTGCGGCTGCGGGCCCGGCGCCCCTTGCGCGAGGCCGCCCTCCCGGACGCGACCGGTCCCGCCGGGGCACGCCTGGCGGCGCGCCTGCCTCCCGAGGCGGGGCGCGGAGGCTCGACGACGTCCAGTTCGTAGACGTGCTCGGTCTCGGCCGCGTACTCGGTCGCGCGGGGGGTCTCGTACCGCAGCTCCTCCACGGGCGTACCGCACCCCGCACAGGCGAGGGCGCCGTTGAGATGCCGTCGGCACTGATGGCAGTAGTCCATGGCTGCCGCAGAGTATGTGTCGGCGGGTCCCCACAGGTAGGCGGGAACGTGAGGATCCTGTGAGGAAACCCCAGGTCGGCGGCGTGTCGTCGCGATTCTCCCGCTTCGGGCAGGATGGTCGCATGACCTCGTCCGAGCCTTTCGGGCCCACCGAGTTCCAGCTCGTCCTGCTCCGCCGGATGGCCGACCACCAGCCGGATCTCGTCGAGGAAGCCGTCCGCGCGCTCGGCGCGACGCGGACCGCGATGCGCGAGGCCAACCGGCGCTGGCAGGCCTGGGCGCACGGCCGCCGGGGGCCAGGCGAGCTCGCCCGCTACCGGTCGGCGCTCGGGGAGCCCGTGGCGCGCCGCCGGGTGGAGCGGTACGACTCCGAGATCCTCCAGTGGGAGCTGCCGCTCTGGCCCGAGCTGCGCTGGGAGGTCCTGGTGGGCCCGCTCGGCCGCAGGACCGCGCCGGACGTCTGGGGCAGCGGCCTGGTCCGCTCGCCCGGCGCCCCCGTCCCCGAGCTGCGCACCACGGCGGATCTACGGCCCTGGGGCTGCACCGTCGCCGAGGTCGGCAACGCCTTCCCGCCGGCCCGGGCGCGCGAGGGCAGCGCGCCGACCCGGCTGCGCCTGGACTTCACCCTCCCCGACGGCGGCACGGGTGCGGCCGAGTTCACCTGGGGGCTGTTCCAGCGTCTGCTCTGACCGGACGCCAGGCCCCCTCCAGGACACCCCCCCGAGACACCCCACCAGGACACCCCCAAGACACCCCTCCAGGACGCCCCTCCGAGACACCCCCTCCACCCCCGGGCGGCGCATCCCAGCGCGCGCCGCGCCGGAGGCGGTCGCACGATGCGAACAGGACGCCGAAACGCACCACGCCTCGCCCCGTGCCAGCACCGCACTCCGGAGGATCCGCCGTGACCGTCAGCCTTGAGCAGCTGCGCCGTTGCCATGTCGCCGTCGACCTGGGCGCCGCCCGGACCCGGGTCTTCGTCAAGGGCGCCGGGCTCGTCGTCGACGAGCCCAGTGTCGCCGCCGTGAACACCCGTACCGGCGCACTGATCGCCGTCGGCGCGCTGGCCGAGAAGATGACCGGCCGCACCCCCGACTACATCCGGGTCGTCCGGCCCGTCTCCGGCGGCACCGTCGTCGACATCGACATGGCCCAGCGGATGCTCCGTCATCTGCTCGGCGAGAAGCTCCGCCGCCAGCTGCGCCGCAAGCCCCGGCTGCGCGCCGCCGCCTGCACCCCGCACGACAGCGACCCGCTCGCACAGCGCGCGGCGGTGGAGACCCTCGTCGGGCTCGGCGCCCGCCGGGTCGAGCTGGTCGACACCCTGATCGCGGCGGCCGTGGGCTGCGGACTCCCCGTCGAGCAGCCCACCGCCACCATGATCATGGTCTGCGGGGCGGCCACCACCCAGGTCGCCGTGCTGTCCCTGGGGTCGATCGTGACCGCCGAGCGGATCCCGGTGGGCGGTGACGCGATCGACCACGCGGTCATCCAGCACCTGCGCCACCAGCACGAGCTGATGCTCCCCAGCCAGTCCGTCCGGCCGCTGCAACTCGCCCTCAGCGGCAACGGCCTGACGCTCCAGGGCCCGAGCTACACCGAGATCCACGGCCGGGACGTCGCCACCGGCCTCGCCCGCTCGGTGACCGTCGACACCGCAGCCGTGCGCGAGGCCATCCACACCCCGCTGACCGCCGTCCTCGACGGCATCGGCAAGATCCTGCGCGACTGCCCGCCCGACCTGGTGGCCGACCTCGCCGAGCGCGGCATCATGATGGTCGGCGGCAGCGCGCTGCTCCCCGGGCTCGACCAGATGCTGCGCGAGGCGACCGGGATGCCGGTGACCATCGCCGAACGGCCCGACGTCTGCGCGATCCTGGGGCTCGGATCGATGCTGGAGGGCAAGATCCAGCCGATGGTCCTCGACCCGCTGGCCGAGGCGGAATGATCGTCCCGATCGCCCGTTTCGCCTGACAATGCTCCCATGGCACTGACGGACCACCACGACGAACCGGACGCGGCACCGCACCTGCCGATGCTGCTCCAGGCGGTCCTGAGCGTCGGCACCGATCTCGAACTGCGGGCCACGCTCCAGCACATCGTGGAGTCCGCGACCGACCTGATCGGGGCGCGCTACGGGGCGCTCGGGGTCGTGGACCCCGAGCGCGGCCGGCTCACGGAGCTGTTCACCTCCGGCATGACGGACGCCGAACGGGAGCGGATCCCCCGCCTCCCCGACGGGCACAGCGGGCTCCTCGGGGTCCTCATCGAGGACCCGCAGCCGCTGCGCCTCGACGACCTGACCGCCGATCCGCGCTCCGGCGGGGTGCCCGAGGGCCACCCCGTCATGCACTCGTTCCTCGGGGTCCCGATCCGCGTCCACACCGAGGTGTTCGGCAACCTCTACCTCACCGAGAAGCGGGGCGGCCCGTTCACCGAGCGGGACCTGTCGATGCTGCGGGTCCTCGCCTCGCAGGCCGGCATCGCGATCGGCAACGCCCGCCTCTACGAGACAGTCCGGCAGCGCGAGCGCTGGATCGAGGGCGCGGCGGCGGTGACGACGGCGCTGCTCGCCGGGGAGCCCGCGGCGGACGCGCTGATGACCGTCGCCGAACGGGCCCGGCTGCTCGCCGACGCTTCGGCCGGAGTCGTCCTGCAGCCCACCGAGGAGGGCGGGATGGAGATCGTGGCGGCCTCGACCGTGGACGACCCGGGCGACCTGGTGGGGACGACGATCGCGCCGGGCTCGCCGGTCCTCGAGCAACTGCTCGGCGGGGAGCCGGTGTTCGTCGAGGACTCGGCGACCGACCCGCGGATGACCACGCACGTACGGTCGCGGTTCGGGCCCTCGATGATGCTGCCGCTGCAGAGCGGCGGCCGGCTCATCGGCACGCTCGCGCTCCCCCGGCGGCTCGGCGGACGCCCGTACACGGCGGTGGAGCGGCTGCTCGCCTCGCAGTTCGCCTCCCAGGCGGCCCTCGCGCTCGTCCTCGCGGACGCGCAGCACAACCGGGAGCAGCTCGCGGTGTACGAGGACCGCGACCGGATCGCCCGTGACCTGCACGATCTCGTCGTCCAGCGGCTGTTCGCGACGGAGATGATGCTGGAGTCGACGCGCCGCCGCGCGACGGACTCCCCGACCGAAGAGGACGCGGAGGCCGCAGCGGGCGACCTCTCCGCCGACCCCGACTCCCTCGGAGACACCGCGCTGCTCGGCCGGGCCGTGGACGAGCTGGACTCCACCATCCAGGAGGTACGGACGGCCATCTTCGCCCTCCAGCAGCCGCCCGCCGACGCGCCGACGACCTTCCGGGGCCGGGTGCTGCGCGAGACGGGCGGCGCGGCGGCCCTCCTCGGCTTCCAGCCCTCCGTGCACTTCACCGGCGCCGTCGACACGCTCGTCGACCCGGCCGACGCCGACGCGCTGCTCGCCGCACTGCGCAAGGCCCTCGCGGCGGCGCACCGCCGGTCGGGCGTCTCGGCCATCCGGGTCGAGGTGGCGGCGACACCGGACGGCCCGCGCCTGACGGTGACGGACGACGGCCGCCCGGCCACCACGGTGCACTGGCCGTAGCCCCGGCCAAGCCACGCCCCCGTGCACCGGCCGTAGCCCCCGCGAAACCACGCCCCCGTACGGCCCAATCCGGCGCGCCCCGGTCCGCCGCGCGCACTTGACTGATCGCGTGGACACCCTCGCGAAGCCCTCCGGCACCGCCTACCGGAACCTGGTCATGGCCACGATCGGATTCGCGCTCACCTTCTGGGCGTGGGACCTGATCGCGCCGCTGGCCAGCTGGTACGGGGACCGGCTGAACCTCAGCTCCTTCCAGCAGTCGCTGCTCGTCGCCGTCCCCGTCCTGGTCGGCTCGCTGGGCCGGATCCCGGTCGGTGCGCTCACCGACCGCTACGGCGCCAAGCTGATGTTCCCGCTCGTGTCGGCGCTGACGATCGTGCCCGTCCTCCTCCTGATCCCGGCGAAGAACTCGTACGGCGCGATGCTCGCCGTCGGCTTCCTCCTCGGCCTCGGCGGCACGACCTTCGCGATCGGCATCCCCCTGGTCAACTCCTGGTTCCCGCCCGCCAAGCGGGGCCTGGCGCTCGGCGTCTTCGGCATGGGCATGGGCGGTGTGGCGCTCTCCGGCTACTTCACCCCGCGCATCGCCAAGCACGGCGAGAACCTGCCGTTCGTCGTGGTCGCCGTCGCCCTCGCCGCGTACGCCGTCCTCGCGCTGCTCCTCATCAAGGACCGCCCCGACCGGCCGGTCCCCACGGCGTCCCTCGCGACGCGACTCGGGAAGGCGGGGCGGCTGCGGGTGACCTGGGAGCTGTCGGCGCTGTACGCGATCGGCTTCGGCGGCATCGTCGCGTTCGGGGTGTACCTGCCGACGTACCTGAAGACCTGGTACGAACTGGACCCGACCGACGCCGGTACGAAGGCCGCCGGATTCGCCCTGGTCACCGTCGTCTTCCGGCCCATCGGCGGCTGGCTCTCCGACCGGATCCACCCCGCGCTCGTCACGGCCGGCGCGCTCGGCTTCGTCGCGCTGTTCGCGATCGTCCAGGCCTTCGACCCGCCGCTGAACCCGGGCGGCACGATCGCCCTGCTCTGCATGGCGGCCGGGCTCGGCACGGCGAGCGGCTCGGTCTTCGCGCTGGTCTCGCAGGTCACCCCGCAGCCGCAGGTCGGCAGCGTCACCGGCATCGTCGGGGCGATGGGCGGGCTCGGCGGCTTCGTGCCGCCGCTGGTGATGGGCGCGATCTACAGCGCCAAGGACTCCTACTCGATCGGTTTCATGCTCCTCTCCGACCTCGCGCTCGCGGGCTGTGTGTACGCGTACGGGCGGATGCGGACGATCAGGCCGACCGCGGACGTCGGCGGGGCGCCGGAGGTGAGCAAGGTCGCAGCACCTCGCCCCTGAGACGCGGGCAGAATGCCTCTCGGCATCCCGCTACGCGAGGAGGACGACCCGTGACCGCGCTGTTCCCGGCCCTGAGGGCCCGTTCGGACCGGCCCGCACTGCGCTTCGGCGCCGATTCGCTCACGTACGAGGAACTGGGCCGCGCGGCAGGCGCCTTGGCGGCGCGGATCGAGGGCGCGGGGCGGGTCGCCGTCTGGGCGACGCCGACCGCACCGACGGCGGTCGCCGTGGTGGCGGCGCTGCTGGCCGGCGTACCGGCGATCCCGCTCAACCCGCGCACGGGCGAGCGGGAGTTGGCGCACATCCTCGGCGACAGCATCCCGGGGCTCGTCCTCGCGGGCGCGGGCGACGTGCTCCCGGCGGGGCTCGCGGAGCTGCCCCGGATCGACGTCGACGGACGCGGGGAGGGTCCGGCGGTCGGGGAACCCGACCTGCCCGAGGAGTCCCCCGCCCTGATCGTCTACACCTCCGGCACCACGGGGCCGCCCAAGGGTGTCGTCCTCTCCCACCGGGCGATCGCCGCCTCGCTGGACGCCCTCGAGGAGGCCTGGGCCTGGACGGCGGACGACGTGCTCGTGCACGCGCTGCCGCTCTTCCACGTGCACGGACTGATACTGGGCGTCCTCGGCCCGCTGCGGCGCGGCGGCTCGGTGCGCCACCTCGGGGCGTTCTCCGTCGAGGGCGTGGCCCGGGAGCTGGGCGCGGGCGGCGGCACGATGCTGTTCGGCGTACCGACGATGTACCACCGGCTCGCGGACGCCCTCGACGGCGATCCTGCGCTGGTCCGGGCGCTGTCGGAGGCGCGGCTGCTGGTCTCGGGCTCGGCGGCGCTGCCGGTCCACGACCACGAGCGGATCTCGGCGGCGACGGGCCGGACGGTGGTCGAGCGGTACGGCATGACCGAGACCCTGATGAACACGGCCGTCCCCGTGGGCACCCCGCCGCGCCCCGGGTCCGTGGGGCTGCCGCTGCGGGGCGTGGGGCTGCGGCTCGTGGAGGAGGACGGCACGGAGATCGCGGCGTACGACGGGGAGAGCGTCGGCGAGATCCAGGTGAAGGGCCCGAACCTGTTCAGCGCGTATCTGAACCGGCCGGACGCGACCGCCGCCGCCTTCGACGGGGAGTGGTTCCGCACCGGGGACATGGCGGTCCGTGAACCCGACGGGTACGTACGGATCGTGGGCCGCAAGGCGACGGACCTGATCAAGAGCGGCGGGTACAAGATCGGCGCGGGCGAGATTGAGAACGCCCTCCTGGACCACCCGGCGGTGCGGGAGGCCGCCGTGACCGGGGAGCCGGACGCCGATCTCGGGGAGCGGATCGTGGCCTGGGTGGTGGCCGCGGACGCGGAGAAGCCGCCGACGGCCGAGGAGCTCGCGGACCATGTCGCCGGTCTTCTCGCCCCGCACAAGCGCCCGCGCACCGTGCACTTCCTCGGCGCGCTGCCCCGCAACGACATGGGCAAGCTCCTGAAGAAGGCGCTGCCGGCCGCCCTCGCGGAGTCCGGCCGTGACTGAGCGGCCCACGGCCCGCGAGGTCGTCGCGCTGGTGACGGACGACTTCGCGGCGCTGCCCGCCCCGGCCCCGGACGGGCCGGCGGACGGGCCGGCGCGCCCGGACGGGCCGATCGGCTGGGCCGGGTACGACGCGGCACACGCGCGTGCGGCGTCGAAGACCGGCGAGGAGGAGTCCGTCCTGTACGGCAGGGCGACGGTCGGCGGTCGTCCGGTGGTCCTGGTCGCCTTCGAGTTCGGCTTCCTCGGCGGCTCGCTCGGGCGGGCGGCCGGTGACCGGCTCGTCGCCGCGTACGACACCGCCGTCGCCGACCGGGTCCCGCTGGTGTCGCTCGTGGCGACGGGCGGCAGCCGGATGCAGGAGGGCATGATCGCCCTGACCCAGCTCCAGCGGGTGGCCGAGGCGACGGTACGGCTCCGGGGCGCGGGCGTCCCCCATGTCACGGTGCTGCGCGACCCGTCGACCGGCGGCGGCTGGGCGACGGTCGGCGCGGGCGCGGACGTGGTCCTCGCCCTCCGCTCGGCCCAGGTGGCCTTCGCGGGCTCCCGGGTCCGGCCGCCGGACGCCGACCCGGCCGCGTACACGGCGGAGGGGCAGTACGCGCACGGGCACGTGGACGCGCTCGTCGACCCGGCGGCCCTGCGGGCGACGCTCGGCCGGTGGCTGCGGCTCCTGACGGGCGCCGGCGAGCGGCCGCCCGTGGCCGCTCCGCCGCCCCGCGCCCTCACCGAGGCCGCCCCGCCCGGCACCGGGTGGGAGGCCGTCGTCCGGGCGCGGGCCGCCGGGCGGCCGCGCGCCGGGGCCTATCTGGACGCCTACTTCAGCGTCCGGGAGGCCGTGTGGGGCGACCGGGCCGGTGGCGTGGACGCCGGTGTGGAGTGCGGGTTCGGCCTGCACGAGGGCCGGACGGTCGCGTACGCGGCGCAGGGCGGGACCGCGACCCGCCCGGCCGGTTTCCGGACGGCCGCCCGGCTGATCCGGCTCGCGGACCGGCTCGGGATCCCGGTCCTCACCCTGATCGACACCCCGGGCGCCGCCAACGACGCGGAGGCGGAGCGGGCCGGGGCGGGCCCGGCCATCGCGGAGGCGTTCACCGCGGTCGCCGAGGCGCGGGTCCCGGTGACCTCGCTCCTCGTCGGCGAGGGCGGTTCGGGCGGGGCCCTGGCGCTGGCCGCGCGCGGCAACACCTGGACCACGCCCGACGGTTACTTCTCCGTCATCGCGCCCGAACCAGCCTCGGCCATCCTCAAGCGCTCCCCCGACCAGGCCCCGCTCACCGCCGACCAGCTCCGGCTGCGGCCGCAGGACCTGGTGGAGCTCGGCGTGGTGCGCGGGATCGTGGAGAGGTAGGGACAGGCCGGACCACGGCCCCGCGCCGGAGCCGCCCTACCGGCTCTACCGACGCGTCGCGCGACCCCGGAGACGTCGCGGGCGCCGCGCGGATCGGTGACGTACAGCCGGACCGTGATGCGGAACTGCCCGGCACGGCAGGGAAGCCGTGCCGGGCACCATGTCCCGCATTCCGGACGGAGGGACTACTTCATGGCTACTTCACGCCGAGCGCCCGGATGATCTCCTGCTTCACCGCGCCGCCCCGGTCGTCGGAGGCGCCCGCCCGGAGCGAGACGTACGCGGCGCCGCGCGGCACCCGCAGCTCACCCGTCCAGGCCGTGCCGTGCGAGGACTTCTTGAGCGTGACCTTCTGCCAGGTCTTGCCGTCGTCGTACGAGACGTCCAGCGTGCCGCCGCCGATCCGGCCGGTGCCGGTCGCGCCGACGACGTACTCCGCCGAGATCCCGACGTCCACCCGGCCGCCGCCCCTGACATCGCCCTTGAGGTCGGTGTCGACGTCGAAGCCGAGGTTGATCAGCGGGAGGAAGGTCTCACGGTCGGTGGGGGTCTCCTTGGAGCGGAAGGTCCACTCGGCGTGGCCCTTGGTCGACAGGCGCCAGCGCGCCGGGTCGAGCGTGGTGTCGGTGACGACCTTGTAGGTCGCCTCCTCCGCCGGGGAGTCCCAGGCGTAGGCGCCGGAGCTCATCCTGCGGTCGACCCGGGTCCCGTTGACGTACACCTCGGTGAACTGGGTCATCGAGTCGTCGCTCCACACGTTGCCGAAGCCGGTGTGGTCCGGGCCCGAGTCGCCCCAGCCGGGGGTGTTGAACTTCAGGTCGTTGCCGACCCGCTGCTGGCCCCAGCCGAGCCCGGTGCCGAGCCAGGGGTGCCAGACCGGCTTGAACCACTCGCGGTGCGTGGTGCTGTCGCCCCGGTAGGAGAGGATCCCGCCGCGCTGTTCGAGCGAGTCCTCCAGGTCGACCGACTCGTGCCAGCCCTGGCCGCGCCCGGTGGAGACGTACTCGGTCCGCTCGGCCGGGAACGCGATGTACTCCTTGAAACCGAAGCCGATCGGGAACGTGTCGGTGATCGAGTAGCGGAACTCGCCGCCGAGCTCCTTGCGGCCCGTGGGCATGTGGAACGTGGAGCGCACGGTGGCGAGTTCGTCCTCGTCGGGCCGGAAGACCAGGTCGGACGGGATCGCGCCGGGGTGCCCCTCGGAGAGGTCGTAGACGTACGGGGTGAAGCGCGTGCCGGTCAGGTCGACCGTCTTCTTGCGCGCGGCGGTCTGCGCGAGCCGGGCTCCGTCGGCCGCGTTGACGGTCGCGACGGCCAGCGGCCGGGTCTCGTAGGCGTCCGTGCCGAACCAGGTGTTGAGGCGGCCGGGTGCGTCGTCCGTGACGAAGAGGAGGGCGACGCCCGCGTCCTGGGCGATCTGCGCGATCTCGACGGGCGTCAGCGCTCCGGCGCGGACCAGGACGGCCTTGCCCTTCACGTCCTTGCCGGCGTACTCGGCGGCCGTGCCGGTGCCGACGTCGACCAGCCCGAGGCGCTTGGTGCCTTCGAGCATGGTCGTGCCGGGCTGGACGGTGGCGCCGGAGAGCCGGTCGCCGCCCGCGCTCGCCTCCAGGAGCGGCTTGCCCAGGCGCCAGACGGTCCGGTACTCGAAGGTGCCGGTGGCGGGCTTGCGGGTGGGCGCGGCGAAGATCGAGTCGTACTTCACCGGGAGCTGGACGGCGCCGCCGTAGGAGGCCCCGTTCGCGTCCCGGTCGAACTCCATCAGGAGCTGACGGGTCTCGGTCCGCTGCTCGACCTCGGCGCGGATCTCCTTGAGCTGCCGTCCGTCGAGGGTGATCTCGCGGTCGCGGTCGAGGACGATCTCGGGGTCGGTGAGGAAGCCGAGGCCGAGCGAGTCCTTGCCCTTGGAGCCGCGGACGTCGAGGAAGGAGGAGACGGTGTACGTGCCCGGCTTCAGGCGCAGTTCGAGCGTGCCGGACTCGCCGACGGCCGCCGGGAACGGGTCGTGGCCGGGGGCGAGCCGCTTGACGCCCAGGTTGGCCGAGGTCGGGGCGCCGTCACGGTCCTTGACGTGGACGGTGAGGTTGTAGCGCTCCTCCTCCTTCACCAGGCCGAGCGCGGTGTGCGCGACGGGGACGCCGGCGGCGGAGGCGACGACCCGGCCGGAGGCGTTGCCGACCGGGGCCTTGGCGCCGTCGCCGGTGACCGTGGTCTCCGCGGTGCCGTGGGCGGGGACGGTGAGCGTGCTCGCGGCGAGGGTCGCGACGCCCGCGGGCATGCCCTCGACGGCCAGGTTCAACTCGACGGCCGCGTCGGAGTGGTTGGTGTACGTGACCGTCTTGGTGACCGGCTTGTTCGCCTCGTACGGCCAGGAGAAGAAGCCCAGGTCGGCGGAGCCGGTGGCGGTGACGTTCGCGGTGATCGCGGCGGCCACGTCGACCCGTCCGGCGCCGAGCGCGTACGCGGAGTCGGTGAGCGTCTTCGACGAGGACATCAGGGCGTTCTTGAGCTGCGCGCCGGTCCAGTCGGGGTGCTGCTCGGCGAGGAGCGCGGCGACACCGGCGACGTGCGGGGTCGCCATCGACGTACCGCTCATCGAGGTGTACAGGCCGGTGCCGGTGACCAGTTGGGAGCGGGCGGCGAGGATGGAGACGCCGGGCGCGGACAGGTCCGGCTTGAGGGCCTGGTCGCCGAAGCGCGGTCCCTGGCTGGTGAAGTACGCGGGCTGGTCGGCGGAGTCGACGGCGCCGATGGTCAGCGCGGAGTCGGCGGCGCCGGGCGAGCCGATGGAGCCGGGGGCGCCGCTGTTGCCCGCGGCGATGACGAAGAGCGCGCCGGTCTCGGCCGAGAGGGTGTTGACGGCCTGGGCCATCGGGTCGGTGCCGTCGCTCGGCTCGCTCGAACCGAGGCTCATCGAGACGATCTTCGCGTCGATGTCCTTGGCGGCCCACTCCATGCCGGCGATGATCTCGGACTCGCTGCCGAAGCCCTCGTCGCTGAGGACCTTGCCGACGGCGAGGGTCGCGCCGGGCGCGACGCCCTTCTCCGCGTTGCCCTCGGAACCGGCGCCGCTGCCGCCGACGGTGGAGGCGACGTGCGTGCCGTGGCCGTTGCGGTCGGCGACCTCCTCGCCCGCGATGAACGACTTCGACTCGCCCACCCGGTCCTTGAGGTCGGGGTGGCCGAGGTCGGCGCCGGTGTCGAGGACGGCGACCTTCACGCCCTTGCCGGTGAGCCCGGCCTCCCAGGCCTTCGGGGTGCCGATCTGCGCGTTGGACTCGGCCATCGCGGCCTCGACCCGGCCGTCCAGCCACACCTTGCCGCCCGCCGAGCGGGTCGCGGGCGAGGTGAAGGAGCGCCAGAACGCGGCCGGGTCGGTCGCCTCCACGGCCGCGCCGCCGATGCTGGGCAGCGCACGGACGGTCTCGGTGCCGCGCGGCGCGGCGGCGCGGACGCCCTTGCCGTGCGTGACGATCAGCGGCAGTTCCTCGGTGATGCCCTGCTCGATGAGGCCGCTGACGTCGAAGAGCCGCTCGTCCAGGGCGCCCGAGTCCAGGTAGGGGCGGGCCTCGTCCGGCACGACGGTGACGCGGCCGTCCGATATCTCGCTGCGTACGGCTCCGGTGGCGCCGGCCGCCCTGTCGACAGTGACGGTCTTCTTCCCGCCGCCGAGTTCGGTGACGGTGACCCGGTCGCCGGTGACGAGCGTGACGGTGGCGCTCTGCGCGGCGGCGTTCTTGAACGTATCGGGTACGGCGGGGGCGGTGGCTCCTCCGGCGGCGGCGGTCTGCCCCGCGGTGAGCAGCACCAGGGAGATGCCGGCGGCGAGCAGCCCGGCCCTTCCTCCTGCGGAAGGTCTGATCATCGACGCACTCCTCGGCACCCGGGGGAAGGGGTGGTTCCGGGCGCCGCGAGGAGTCTGTTCCGGTGGACGGCCGTTGAATACGGCGTGGACTGGCGGCTATGTGCCGTGGCGGCCAACCGCCACGTCAGGCGGTCGGGTTGAGCGCGTCGTATCGGCGGAAACCGCGCCCGTACAGGGCAAGCACCCCGATCGCGAGCACACAGGCGATTCCGCCCCCGGTGATGGCGACGGCCGGGGAGGTCAGACCGGCGACGGAACCGGCGAGGAAGTCGCCGAGCCTTGGCCCGCCCGCGACGACCACGATGAAGACGCCCTGGAGCCGGCCGCGCATCTCGTCGGGGGCCGCGACCTGCATCATCGTGTTGCGGAAGATCATGGAGACGGTGTCGGAGTATCCGGCGAGCGCGAGCAGGAGCAGCCCGAGCCAGAGCTCGCGGGTGAGCCCGAAGACGGCGATGGCGGTGCCCCAGCAGGCGACGGCGAGCAGGATCGCCTGCCCGTGGTGCCGGATGCGCCCCTGCCAGCCGCTGAGGACCCCGCCGAGGAGCGCCCCGGCGGCGGGCGCGGCGGCGAGCAGGCCGGTGGTGGAGGCGTCGCCGTCGTACCAGAGGACGGCGACGACGGGGAACAGGGCGCGGGGGTGGGCGAGGATCATCGCGCAGAAGTCGGAGAAGAACGTCATGCGCAGGTTGGGCCGGGTGGCGAGGAAGCGCAGCCCGTCGAGGACGGAGGCGCGCTTCGTGCCGGTCCGCTCGGGGAGCATGGACGGCAGCCGCCACATCGCGTAGAGCGCGGCGGAGAAGGCGATGGCGTCGATGAGGTACGCGGTCTGGAAGCCGCCGACGCCGACGAGGAGACCGCCGAGGCTCGGCCCGACGAGCGTGCCGAAGGTCATCGTCATCGAGTTGAGCGCGTTGGCGGCGCGCAGCTGCTCGGCGGGGAGCAGGCGCGGGATCATCGAGGTCCTGGCGGGCGAGTTGAGCGCCGCGCAGACCGACTGCAGGGCCACGATCGCGTACAGGAACCAGACGTGGTGGAAGCCGGCGAAGGCGGCCGTGGCGAGGGCGGCGGAGAGCACGGCGGAGCCGGTGGCGCTGGCGAGGCCGAGCTTGCGGCGGTCGACGGTGTCGGCGATCGCGCCGCCGTACAGACCGAAGACGACCAGCGGCACGAGCGAGAAGAGCCCGACGAGGCCGACGGAGAACGGCGAGCGGGTGATCTCGTACACCTGGAGCGAGACCGCGAGCGCGGTCATGCCCTGGCCGACCCAGGAGACGGTGTTGCCGAACCAGAGGCGGCGGTAGTGCGCGGAGGTACGGAGCGGTGTGAGGTCGGCGAAGACCCGGCGGCGGTCGGCCTGTTCGGCGTTCGCCTCGGTCTTCTGGGGCTCCTGGTCCTCCGGGGCCTTCTCGGTGGCGCTCACGCGACGTCGTACCGGAGCTCGGGGCGGGCCCAGTGGATCCGCCCGGCGGGCTCGACGGTGCCGGTGCGGCGGGCGCCGGTGCGGAGGTAGAACTCCTCGGCGGGCGGATGCGCGACGACCCGTATGGACCCGAGCCCGGCGGCCCTGGCCTGCTCCCGCATGTGGTCCATGAGCAGCCGCCCGACGCCCTGCCCCTGCGCCGCGTCGGCGACGAAGGCGAGGTCGAGCTCGGCCTCGTCCAGGAGGAGGGCGTAGAACCCGAGGACCCTGTCCTGCGCGTCGACGGCGACGAAGACCGGGTGGTGCTCGATGTAGGTCCCTCCGACGGTGTAGCCGTCGACCATGCCGGCGTAGTCGCCGCGGTAGGCGGCGGATTTCCGCACGAGCTGGGTGAGACGACGCGCGTCGTCGGCGGTGGCCCGCCGGATGGAGAGGGACATGGGGCGAGTATAGGGGCGGGTGGTGCATCAGGTCCTTACAGTCCACATGGCGGCCGAACCTGCGGCCCCGCCCCCGGAGGTCGCTCGCGGAAGGCCCGGTTCGGGTCCTTCCGCGCGTGGGCACGACCCACGACGAGCGGTGCGCCTACAGGGCCGGCCCCGACGGCTCGCGTACGGCGGCCGAACCCGACTCCCCGCGTGCCTCGCGCACGGCGACCGACTGGGGCCGGTAGGGCCGGGTTCGTTCGTGGGTGGGATCCCGGCCGCCGCCAGGCTGTCGCGCCAGTCGCGTGAGCGGTAGCAGGAGCCGTTGTCGGACAGAACCTGTTCGACGGTGATCCCAGCGCCGTGAAGAAGGCGTCGACCCTTGACGGCCTCGGTCTCCTGTCCCAGACCCGGGTGCAAAGCAGGCGTCTCAGCTCTCGGCGGGGGCGGCGGGCTGCTCTGCTTGCCGGGAATCGAATCGCCATCAACGGGGTTGGTGGGGGACGAACCGATATTGGAGGGCCATGCGAGCGATTCAGGTGTACGAAGTGGGCGGTCCCGAGGTGCTGCAGGAGGCCGAGGTGGACCAGCCGCGGCCGGGTCCGGGCGAGGCGATCGTGGCGGTCGCCGCATCCGGGGTCAACTTCCTCGACGTCTACCACCGCGAAGGCCGGTACAGCCTCCCGCTGCCCTTCACCCCGGGCGCTGAGGGCGCCGGCACGGTCGTCGAAGTCGGACCCGGCGTCGCTGACGTCGCAGTCGGGGACCGGGTCGGTTGGGTGGAGATTCCCGGCACGTATGCCGAGCGGGCCGTCGTGGACTCCTCGCGGCTGGTGCCGCTGCCCGACGATATCGGCTTCGAGACAGCCGCCGCCGTGCTCCTCCAAGGCATGACCGCGCACTATCTCGTCAAGGACGCCTACCCGGTTCAGGGGGGCGACACGGTGCTCGTGCATGCGGCTGCCGGTGGCATGGGGTTGCTTCTGACCCAGCTCATCACCCATCTCGGTGGCAGGGTGATCGGCACGACGTCGACCCCGGCGAAGGCCGAGCTGGCGAAGCGTGCCGGGGCCGCCGAGGTGATCCTTTCCTCCGCGGTCGACGATCTCGCAGCCGAGGTGAGGCGGCTCAACGGCGGTCAGGGACTTCCGGTTGTCTTCGACGGCGTCGGCGCGCACACCTTCGATGCGAGCCTCGCCAGCCTGCGAACCCGCGGCCATCTCGTGCTCTTCGGCGCGGCAAGTGGTGCCGTGCCTCCGTTTGATCCGATTCGGCTCGCCCACGGCGGTTCGCTGACCCTGATCCGGCCCAGCCTCGGGGACTTCATCGCCGATCGGTCCGAACTGCTCCGACGGGCCGCCGATGTGTTCGAGTGGGTGCGCTCCAAGGCGCTTGAGGTCACCGTAACGGGCCGCTACGCATTGTCCGAGGCCGCCCAGGCCCACAGCGATCTGGAGGCTCGGCGTACCACCGGCAAGCTGCTCGTCGTACCCGATGCGGCCGCTATTGGACGCCGCGAGGACACGCAGAGCTGATCGCGGGTGACGAGGTCGGGCACTCAGTCCACCCGGACCGTGCCGAGGCGGGCCACGGCGGCCGGGTCGCGGTGGTCGAAGAAGACGGAGTGGTCGGTGTCGAGGCCGGCGAGGGCCGCCATCTGGTCGTCGGCGAGCTCGAAGTCGAAGACGGCGAAGTTCTCCGCCATGCGTTCGGCACGGACCGACTTGGGGATCGTGACGACCCCGCGCTGGATCAGCCAGCGGAGGACCACCTGGGCCACGGACTTGCCGTGCTCGGCGCCGATCCGGCTGAGCAGGGGGTGGCTGAACAGGTCGTTCCGTCCCTCGGCGAACCCGCCCCAGGACTGGATCTGGACCCCGTGCTCGCGCATGAGCGCCTGGTCGGCGGCGCGCTGGAAGAAGGGATGGGTCTCGATCTGATTCACGGCGGGGGTGATCTCGTTGTTGAGGAGGAGGTCGAGGAGCCGGTCGGGGTAGAAGTTGGCCACGCCGATCGCCCGGGCCCGGTCCTCGCGGTTCGCCTTCTCCATGGCCCGCCACTGGCCGTACACGTCGCCGTAGGGCTGGTGCATCAGGTAGAGGTCGACCTGGTCGAGGCCGAGCCGGGACAGGGAGGCCTCGAAGGCGCGCTCGGCGTTCTCCTGCGCGGGCGCGTCCTGGATCCAGAGCTTGGTGGTGACGAACAGCTCCTCGCGCGGGATGCCGCCGGCGCGGATGGCGCGGCCGACGGCCTCCTCGTTGCCGTAGGCGGCGGCGGTGTCGAGCAGCCGGTAGCCGACGGCGAGGGCGTCGGTCACGGCCCGCTCGGTCTGCTCGGGCGGGATCTGGTAGACGCCGAAGCCGAGGATCGGCATCCGGACGCCGTTGTTCAGGGTGACGTACTCCATCGGGCTTCCGTTCGGTGGTCCGGGCGGTGGTCCGGGCGGTCGGGCTCCCCAGCCACGTTCCCGCACCCCCACCGCCCCCGCACCCCGGCGGCCTCCGCCCTCCGCGCTACGCCGGCCCGCCCAGGGCCTCCGGGTCGGCGGCGTCGAGGCGGGCAGCGAGGGCGTTGAGCTGGGTGCGCAGGGCGCCGATCTCCGCCAGGTCGAGGCCGGTCGCGGCGGCGATCCGCTTCGGTACGCCGAGGGCCTTCTCCCGCAGCGCGGTCCCGGCCTCCGTGGGGCGCGCGGTCACCGAGCGCTCGTCCTCCGGGCTGCGCCTGCGCTCGACGTAGCCGGCCGCCTCCAGCCGCTTGAGCAGCGGCGACAGCGTCCCGGAGTCGAGGCGCAGGTGCTCGCCGATGCGCTTGACCGGCAGCTCGTCGTGCTCCCAGAGCACCAGCATGACCAGGTACTGGGGGTAGGTGAGCCCGAGCTCCCTGAGCGCGGCGCGGTAGACGCCGTTGAAGGCGCGGGTCGCGGCGTGCAGCGAGAAGCAGATCTGGTGGTCGAGCCGCAGGAAGTCCTCGTGGCCCGTGTCGGGGGTGGTGTCGAGCGTCGCCATGGCTCCAGGGTACGGGACCGCACATCGCGAGCCATTGAGTTGTGCACAACTGAATTGCACGCTACGGTTTACCCCAGACGCCGACCGAGACCCCGGAACGGAAAACGAGGACCCCCATGAACGCGATCTACACCGCCGTCGCCACCGCCAACGGCCGCGAAGGCCGCGCCGTCAGCTCCGACGGCCACATCGACCTCCCCCTCGCCCACCCGCAGGCGCTCGGCGGCAACGGTCAGGGCACCAACCCCGAGCAGCTCTTCGCCGCCGGGTACGCTGCCTGCTTCGCCAGCGCGATGGCCCTCGTGGCCCGCCAGGAGAAGATCGACATCGCGGACGCCTCGATCACCGCCGAGGTCTCCATCGGCAAGGACGAGTCGGACGGCGGCTTCGGCCTCGCGGTCGTCATGCGCGCCGAGTTCCCCGACCACCTGCAGGGCGAGCCGGGCCACGCGCTCCTGGAGAAGACCCACGCGTTCTGCCCGTACTCCAAGGCCACCCGCGGCAACATCCAGGTCGAGCTCGTCGTCGAGTAGTCACGACCGCTCCCCCTGTACGGCCGAGGGCCCGTACGCGTCCCCCGACGCGTACGGGCCCTCGGCACGTTTTCCCTGATCCGGCCGGTGATCCGGTCGGCCGGTGCTCGGTCAGCCGAAGCGGCCCTCCACGTAGTCCGCCGTGCGCGGGTCGCGGGGGCTGCCGAACATGGCCTCCGTCGGTCCGTGCTCGACGATCATGCCGGGTGTGGCCTGCTCGGCCAGGAAGAAGGCGCACTGGTCGGAGACGCGGGCCGCCTGCTGCATGTTGTGCGTGACGATGACGATCGTTACCTCGTCCGCGAGATCGCGGATGGTCTCCTCGACGCGGCGCGTCGAGGTCGGGTCGAGCGCCGAGCACGGCTCGTCCATCAGCAGGATGCGCGGCCGGACCGCCAGCGAGCGGGCGATGCACAGGCGCTGCTGCTGGCCGCCGGAGAGCGCGCCACCGGGCTGCCGCAGCCGGTCGCGGACCTCCTTCCACAGCCCTGCCTTGGTCAGGCACTCCTCGACCAGGCCGTCCCGGTCGGCCGCCGCGATCCGGGTGCCGGTCAGCTTCAGACCGGCGGTGACGTTGTCGTACACCGACATCGCGGGGAACGGGTTCGGCTTCTGGAAGACCATGCCGATCCGGTGCCTGGCCTCGGTGAGCCGGCGGCCGCGGGCGTAGATGTCGTCGCCGTCCAGGAGCACCTCGCCGGCCAGTTCGGCGCCGGGGATCAGCTCGTGCATCCGGTTCAGGATGCGCAGGAACGTCGACTTGCCGCAGCCCGAGGGGCCGATGAGCGCGGTGACCCGGCCCGCGGGCATGGTCAGGGAGACGCGGTTGAGGACCTTGTGGGTACCGAACCAGGCGGAGATGGAACGTGCGTCCAGGTGGGAGGCCACGACTGTCCTTACAGGAGGTTGGGAAGGAGGAGCGCCGCCTGGTCGCCCGCCGCGAGGGCGAGCGCGACCAGGACCGGGAAGCCGACCAGCCAGACGTGCGCGCGCGGCACGCGGGAGCGCGCCCAGACCAGGGCGGCGGCGGCGAGCAGGAGGGCCTGCGACCAGAGGATGAGCGGGAGCCACGACGAAGGCTGCCCGGCGAGCGGGAGTTCGTCGGCGGGGACCCGGCCGAACCGGAAGGCGGGGGCCACGCCCGGCTGGGGCGCGGAGATCAGGTCGGCGTCGACCTGGACGACCCCGGTCGGCCGGTACGCGTCGCCGGTGGCGGTCATCAGCGTGAGCCGGCCCGTCCCGGGCTGCAGGGCGGGCGGCTGCGGGTCGCCCTCGCGCCGGACACCGCTCACCCGGTAGGTGTGGTCGCCCTGACCGGTGGTGACCTTGAAGGTCTCGCCCGGCTGGAGCCCGGCGAGGTACCGGAAGGGACCCCCGTACCCCGCCTTGCGGCCCATGAGGATGCTGTTGCCGGCCTGTCCTGGCAGCACGGTGTCGCGGCGGTGCCCGGGGCCGGAGGCAAGGACCTCGGACGAGGTGCCCTCGCGGACGACCTCCTTCAGGCCGAGCTGCGGGATCGTCAGCAGGGCCATGGGCGTGCCCGGTTCGGTGGTCGCGCCGATGGGCGTGGTGGCGTTGGCGAGCGAGCCGCGGACCTCGGCGTAGCCGACGCGGCGGTCCCGCTCGTGCCGGAGGTGGCCGAGCGGGCCGACCTCGGCGACGAAGCCGAGGAGCAGCGCGCCGAGGATGGCCAGGGCGCCGCCGACGGCCCACAGCGGGCTGGTGCGGGGTGCGTGCCCGGCCCGGGCCGGGGAAGCGCTCGGCTTCTCCGGCCCGGCGGGGGCGGGACGCACGTCCACCACGGTGGAGGTGGCTGTCATGGCGTGTGCTCCGTACGTCGGTTGTCTCGTCGGTCGTTACGTCGGTCGTCGCGCCGGTCGTCGCGTCAGTTGCTGCCGAAGGTGATCAGTCCGCGCTTGCGGGCCCACCGGACGGCCAGGGCGCCGGTGACCACGAGGAGGGCGCTGAGCAGACCGAGTACGACGGGGTCGGTGCCGGTGTCGGCGAGACCGCCGCCGCCGTCGCCGCCGCCCGAGCCACTGGCACCACCGGCTCCCGAGGACGCCGGCTCGGTCGTCGTCGGCGCCGCCGTGCTCGGCGGGATGCTCGTGGAGACGCCGACCGTGTCACCGCCGGTCTCCGTGGTCGTCGGCGAGCCGGTGTCGGTCGGGGTGGGCGTTCCCGTGGTCGACGGAGTGCCGGACGGGGTCCCGGAGGGCGTGCCCGACGGCGTACCGGACGGGGTGCCCGTGGGGTTCGTGCCGCCCGGGTCGGTGTCCTGGTAGACGGTGTTGGAGGTGAACCAGATGGACCCGGTGAACTCGCCGAAGGTCTCGGACCCGAACGCCTTGCGGCACACGATCGTCAGGTCGTACCGCCCCTCCAGGGTGGTGAACCCGGCCTCGTTGGCGTAGTCCCGCATGGTCATGGTCAGCGGCACGATGAAGCCGGCGCCGTTCGGGTCCTTCGGGTAGGTCGTGAGCGGCGAGTTGCCGACCAGGTTCTTGCCCTCGGCCGGGAAGCCCTTGCCGACCGCCTTCACCAGGACGTTGGTGGCGGGCGCCGGGCAGGCGCCCGAGGTGGTCAGGTCGATGTTGGTGTCGTCGGCGCCCGTGGCCGGGTTGACCTTCGCCGTGCCCAGCGGGGCGGCCGAGGCCGTCGGCACCGTGAGGACGCCGACACCGGCGAGGACCACCGCCGCGGCGGCGGCCGCACCGGCCGCGGTACGCCGGGTGAGGAGGCGGGTGAACTGCACGATGAGCTCCTTGTCGGGAGTGTCGGGGGTCTCGGGGGTGTTCTTCCGGGGCGGGTCCGCCCCGTCAGCCGCCCCGCCCGCCGCGCCGCCCCCGCCGGAGCGCCGGTCCGCACCCCGGTCCGTACGCCGACGGCGGCGCCGCCACAGGAAGCCCGCGACGAGAAGCAGCAGCAGGGCGAGGAACGTCCAGGGCACCGCCCAGACCGAGACGGTGTGCGTCAGCGAGGGCAGCCGGGGGTCGACGCCCTCGCGGGTCGCGACGGGCTGCACGGAGACGACGGCCGAGGCGTGCACGAGCGGCGCCACCCCGTCGGCCTCGGCGGTGACCGTCAGGGCGTTGCCGGGGAGCAGCTCGCCGAGGTCGCGGACGCCCTTGGCGGTGACCGAGGAGCCGAAGACGCCGTTGACGCGGACGGCCTGGCGGGCGCCGAGGCGGACGTTGCCGCTGTTGCGGACGGTGTACGTGACCGTGGCCGAGCCGGACCCGAAGGGGTTGAGGGTGCCGTGGTACTCGGCGCGGACGTTCTCCACGGTCAGCTCGGGCTTGATGGCCCCGGCAACCCGGAGGTAGACGCGGGCGCCGACGCGCTGGTCGAGCCGGACCTGGTTGCCCTTGGCGTCCTTGCCGGTGCCCGAGAGCGAGGCGACGATGCCTCCGGTGTGGTCGCCGGGGGTGACCTTGGCCGGCACGGTGAGGGTGAACGGGACGATGACGTGGCTCTTGGGCTTCACCGTCACCTTGTTCGTCGCCAGCTTGATCCAACTGCCGGCGTCCGTCGGCTTCTTGTCGGCGGCGAGCAGGTCGAAGCCGCCGTCGACGGTGTTGACGGCGTCGCTCGCGTAGACGGCGAGGGTCAGCGGCTCGGAGCCGTAGTTCCAGAGCGCGATCTGGTCGCGGACGGCGGCGCCGCCGGTGACCCCGTACGAGAAGTGGGGCCGCTGGTCGGGCTTCTTGGGCCCGGCGGGCTGGACGCCGAAGACGGCCTTCTTGTCCTTGGGGCCTTCGGCGGCCGCGGCCGGACCGGCCGGCAGCAGCGCCAGGAGCAGGGCGAGGAACAGGAACACCCACAGGCCGAGGGCACCGGCCGGTCGGAGGTGACGGTGAGCGGTCATGACGGTTCTCCAGAGGTCAGGGGCGGGGCGGAACCCCGGTCGCGCGGCGGGTGGTTCGGGTTGTGCGGCCGTGCGGCGCGGCTCCGCCCCGGAACTCACGCCTGGATCAGATGGCGGTGAGGGTGAGCGTGGCGGTGTACGTGCCGGCCGTCGTGGACGTCGGGACGTTCAGGGCCAGGTCGGCGCCGATGTGCGCGGTGCCGAGACCGGTGCCGTTGGCGAGGGTGCGGGCGGCCTTCAGGCCGGCCGTGCCCGTGTCGCCGGGGGCCGCGCCGGACGCGGCCGGGACGGACGAACCGGGGGTGACGGTCTGCGCGGGCGCCTTGTCGACGACCTTCGGGGACCAGCCGAGGTTCTGGCCGTTGATGGTGTGCGTGGCGCCGTCGGAGAAGTCGGCGACCTGACCGCTGACGGTCCAGCCCGGGTTGCCGGCGCGGGTGTCGGTCAGCGTCACCGGGCTGAGGGCACCGGCGGTGGTGAGCAGGTCACCGTCGTTGTTCAGGACCGGCGAGGGAAGCGTGACCTGCGGGTTGTCGACGCTGATGACGAGCGCGCCGGCGTTGACGGTGGTGGTGATGGTCTCCGAGGCGGTCACACCGGCGAACGCGCCGATCGTGTACGGGATCGCGGCGGAGTCCGAGCCGGTGTACCGGGCCGGGTCGGCCGGGACGAAGACGGCGGTGAAGGAGTGCGGACCGGCCGGCAGGCTGGAGGTGGTCAGGACGGCGGTGCCGCCCACGACCGGGACCGTGCCGAGCGGGGTGGTGGTGCCACCGACGGTGTCGGTGAACTTGATCGAGCCCGCCGCGCCGGCCGGGGAGACCGTGCCGGTGAGGGTGACCGGGCTGTACTGCGGGGTGCTCGCCGCCGGGGAGACCGCGAGGGCCGTGGTGGTCTGCGTGGCCGCGGCCGGCGTCACCTGGTAGGAGACGGCCGTCGAGGTGGAGCCGTTGTACGAGGCGTTGGACGGCGTGAACACGGCGGTCAGCGCGTGCGTGCCGGCGGTGAGGTTGCTCGTGGTCAGCGCCGCGACGCCGCCGGTCACGGTGACCGGGGTGCCGAGGTCGGCGGAGCCGTCCTTGAACTGCACGGTGCCGGGGGCGCCGGACGGGGTGACCGTGGCGGTCAGCGTGACGGCGGTGCCGACCTGCGCCGGGCCGCCCGGGGTGACCGCGAGCGAGGTGCTGGTGTCCGTCTTCACGGCCGGGTCGTTGGCCTGGTACGTCGTGTTGGACGTGAACCAGATGGCGCCGGTGAAGTCACCGAGGCTGGTGCCGTTGAACGCGGTCCGGCAGATGACGGTGAAGTCGTACTTGCCCTGGAGGGTGGTGAAGCCCGCCTGGGAGGCGTAGTCGCGCATGGTGGACGTCAGCGGGATGACCATGCCGCCGTTGCCCGCCGTGGGGTAGGTGGCGATCGGCGAGTTGCCGACCACGTTCAGGCCGCCGGCCGGGAAGCCGGAACCCTCCACCTTCACCAGGACGTTGGTGGCATTGGCCGGGCAGGCGCCCGAGGTGGTGAACGCGATGCCGCTGGTGTCCGCGCCGGTGGCGGGGGCGATGTCGAGGGTGCCGATCGGGGCAGCGTACGCCGCGCCCGCCGTCGCCAGGCCCGCCGCGAAGGCGGTGGTGACGGCGGCGACACCGAGGGCCAGGGCCCGGGAGAATCTGTTCTTCAGCACGTCAGGCTCCTGATCAGGGGGTCTGCTTGGTGGTGTCGCCACAGTTCGGGTTGGTCGCGAAGCCGTACGTGTTGATCACGGCGGACTGCTTGCAGATGCCGGAGTTGGGGCCGACGAAGACGTCGCTCCACGGCGAGGTGCCGACCTTGCTGGTCGGGATGACGTTGTAGACGTCGCGCTTCACGCCGAAGCCGCTGTTCAGGACCGTCGGCGACAGGCCGTCGACGGTGCCGAGGATGGCCCGGCCGCGCAGGTCCGCGATGGTCTGCGAGGACTGCGACTGGTACTGCGCGATGGAGAACGGCACGATCGCCTTGTCGTCGAGGACGCGGCCGTCGTGCTCCTGGACCGGGGCGGTGCCCTTCTTGTCCTTGATGCAGGGGTAGACGCCCGCGACCACGTCGGCCTCGGTGATGCCCATCTGCGACTGCCAGAAGGAACGCGTGCCGGAACCGGCCTGCGGCAGGTAGACCGTCATGTCGTAGTTCGGCCCGGAGCCCACGTAGTCGGGGTCGCAGTGGTAGATGGCCTTGAGGTCCGTCAGCGTCAGCTTGCGCGGGATCGACGAGCCGGGCGTGATGGCGTAGGAGACGCCGTCGATCGCGAACGGCACGTACGTCAGACCCGGGTTGGCCGCGCCCAGGCTCAGCGAGGAGGAGCGGGCGAAGTCGAGGCAGCCGTTGCCGGCCTGGAGCGAGGTCAGCAGCGCGGCACGGCCGGCGCTGGAGCCGTTGGGGCGCGCGAGGGTGCAGTTGGGCGTGGTCGCCGGGTTCTTCGTCGTGATGTTCGCGGAACCCGTGGCGTCGTACGAGCCGATGACCTTCTGCCCGTTGACCGTGACCACGTCGGCCAGGCCGTTCATGACGTCCTGGGTGGTGTCGGAGCCGACACCGGAGAGCGCGCGGTGCTGCGGGGGGCCGGCCGGGTCGGCGGAGGCGAGGCCACTGCCGACGGTGACCGCCGCGAGCGCCGCCGCGGCGAGCGCGAGGCCGGTCTTCTTCTTGTTCACTGGGGGTTCTCCTCAGCTAGGCTGCGCTCCGGGTGGTGCCCGGGGCGCGTGTGCAGGACTTCCGTTGGCGCGGACGAATCAGACGCTTTCGGGCATCACCTCCTCCCTTGCGTGCGTGCGGCCGCCAGGAGACGCGGCAGGTATCTCGGCAGCAGCGGGCCCGTGAAGGCCGCGAGGGCGCCGACGATCAGGCAGATGAGCAGCGCGTTCCGGACGAAGCCGACGGCCCGGCCGGGGGTCGGCTCGCCGAGCGCGGCGGGCGTTGCCGGGGCGGGCTTCCCGGTGGTCGGCGGTACGGCGGCCTGGCTGGGGCCCGTGCTCGGGCCCGCCGTGGACTGCGTACCGCCCGCGGTCGCGCCGCCGGACCCGGTACCGTCCCCGCCGCCCGAACCGCCGCTCGTGCCGGTGGAGCCACCGGCTCCGCCGTCGCCGGACGCGCCGCCGTCGGCCGTGCCCGGCGGGGGCGTGGTCGTGGAGGCGTTCTTGCCCGCCTGCGTGGTGACCTGGTGGGCGGCCTTGCGGGTCTGCGCGCGCAGCGCCTCGGGCAGCGGCGCGTAGCCGTGCGGCAGGGTGCCGGAGGCGACGCCCGGGTTCTGGCCCGCGCCGGCCGCGTACGTCAGCAGGGTGCCGTAGTCGCGGCCCTCGGCCGCCGTCAGGTCGGCGGGCACGGTGGCGGCGTAGGTGACGACGGTGAGCGGGTAGGCGGCCGGGTTCCTGGAGCCCGGGTCCGGCAGGGTCACTCCGTCGGTGCCGGCCTTGCGGGCGCCCACGGCGGCGGTCATGGACGCCGTGTCGGGTGCGGTGAACTTCCCTGCCGCATTGAGGAGTTCGGCGCGCATCAGGCCGTAGCGGTCGGCGGTCGCGGTGTCGGTCACCGCGAGCACGGCGCGCTGACCGGCCGGCTGCGGCGGGTCCTTCTTGTAGGCGGGCGGGGTGGCGGTCGGGTCCCAGGAGGTACGGGCCAGGGTGTCGCCGCGCCCGGCCGCGCGCGCGGCGGCGTGCATGTCGGTGGCGTACGGCTTCTTGTCCTGGATGCAGAGCGGGAAGTCGGGCCGGTCGTCGAAGGGCTGGCAGTACGGGTCGCTCTTGGGGAAGGTGTCGAGCGGCGTCGCCAGGTTCTTGTAGTGCGGGTTGACCGTCGCGCCGGCGTTCCCCGGGTTCCCGTGGGTGCCCTGGTTGTCGGGGGTCCCCTTCAGGAACTCGGCGGCGGCCGGGTCCTGGACCACCCACGCCCACAGCTGCCGGGTGGTGTCGGCGAGCGGCTGCGGGACGAGGGCGTCGCCGAGCTTGCCGCCGAAGTCCAGGTCGGCGTACTCCGGGTTGAGGCGGATGAACTCCGGGTCGCGGCCGAGGTTCTCGGGGTTCTTCGCGACGCTCTCGGCGAAGCGGGAGACGCCGTCGCGGTAGGACTCGGTGAGGAGCTTGGCGACCAGGCGCGGGGTCAGCCGCAGGGTGCCCATCCGGGCGCCGTTGCGCTGCTTGACCGCGTCGGGGGCCCGGAAGGAGGCCTGGCTCTCGATGAAGTAGCCGATGGTGATGCCGGAGACGGCGACCGGGGCGTAGACGGGCGCGCGGTGGTCCTTGCGCGGGGTGGTGATCTCGGCGTTGCGGCCGACGAAGACCAGGCCGGGCCTGCCCGAGAGCAGCTTGACGCGGGCGGTCTCGTCGGGGACCTGGGCGTAGCCGTAGATGGCCTTGGCGCCGGTCCGGCAGAGCGCGGGCTGCCAGCGGGTGACGGCCTCGGCGGCCATCTCGCTGCCGAGCGTGCCGCGTTCCTCTGCGCCGATCGGGCAGTGGCTGCCGATCGGCTCGAAGCCGAGCGGGACGGTGATGCGGTGCTTCCAGTTGGCCGGGGAGAGCGGCGAGGACTGCAGCTGGCCGCTGGACTGGGCGGTGTACGCGCTGCCGTCGACCTCCTTCGTCCCGCGCGGCACGATCACCAGCCAGCAGCCGCGGCCGGTGACGGTGCCCGCCTTCTCCGTCGCGTCGCCGCAGCCGAGGCCGGGGGCCTCGACGCCGGTCTGCGCCTCGAAGTAGACCTCGCCCTCGCCGCGCGGGTTGGTGCGGGCGTACGGGACCTCGTTGGTGCTGTTGACGTCGAAGAACTCGTTCCAGTTGCCCGGGCTGACCTCGTCGCCGGTGACCGAGCGGAACGGCGCGTAGGAGATGCCGCTGGGGCTCGGCGGGGGCAGCGGCTGGTTCTCGGAGTCCTTCAGGTTCGCGCCGTAGTTCAGCTGCCGGCTGTTGGTGTACGCGCCGGCGGCCTGGTTGCCCGCGCCCGCGCCGAGCGCGGAGGAGCCGCCGAACTGGCACTGGTCGGTGCCGGGTCCGCGCTCGTCGCCCCAGCACTGCATGATCTGGAGGTAGTTGGCGGCGTACGCGGTGTCGGAGACGGTGGGCGCGCCACCGGTCCAGGTGATCTTGACGACCTGGTTGACGAGGTTGCGGGTCTGGCTGACGGTGATCTTCAGGTCGGCGAAGTCGCCCGTGCCGGAGACGGTCGTCCGTGAGTCGTCGCCGGTGGCGGCGTACGCGGGCGGCGCGGCCGGGTCGAGGCCGGTGCCGACGGTGGCGACGACGGGGACCAGGGCGAGGCAGAGCGTGCCCAGGAGGTGCCGCAGCCGGGACCGGGAGCCGGTCCGTACAGAAGTACGGGTACGGGTACGGGTCATCGGGACCCCTCCCCCGCGCGGCGGGCGGCCAGGCGCCGGTGCAGCAGCGGCGGGCCCACGGTGATGCCGAAGAAGAGCACGGCGCCCAGGACCATCAGCGCGGTCTGGAGCCCGCCGCCGAGGCCGGCGGCCGTGGTCACCGGCACGCCGTACAGATCGCCGCCTCCGCCGGAGCCGCCCGCGTCGCCCGCGGCGATCGGCTGGCCGGTGTCGGGGTCGAGCGCGCCCCCCGTGGCCGCGCCCGTACCGCCGCCGGTGGCGGCTCCGCCCGCGGCCGCCGTACCGGCCGTCGCGCCGCCGGTCGCACCGCCGGCGGCTCCCCCGGTCGCGGCTCCGCCGCCGGAGGCCGTACCACCCGAACCGCCGCCGTTCGTACCGCCGTTGGCGCCGCCGGAACCGCCCGAGCCGCCCGAGGAACCCCCGGTCTTGGTGGGGGTCTTGTTGCCGCCGGTGCCGGTGTCGCACTGCTTGGCGCCCTTGAGGTCACAGGCGGGCGGGTACGGCGCGGACTTGGCGAGGGTGTTGGTGCCGTCGCTGGAGAACGTGGGGTTCTTGCACTTCTTGATGTCGATGCTCTCGGCGGCCACGCCGGGGATCCGGCGGACCTGCGTCAGGCCCGCCTGGACCAGGTTGATGGGCAGCGGCGAGTAACCGAGCCGGTCCACCGACTGCTGTCCCTGGCAGAGGAAGTAGTACGCGAACGCGCCGAGGGACTTGCCCTTCTGCGGGTTGAAGTTCGACTCCAGGGCCGTCGGGACGATCATGTAGCTGTAGCTGGAGAGCGGGTACGTGCGCGGGTCGGTGCTGTTGTAGACCCCGTCGAGGCGCTGGGTGAGGTCGGCGTTGATGCCCGCCTTGGTGAGCGAGACCGCCACGTTCTGGGCGGTGGGCTCGGTGTAGTAGCCCTTCTCGTTGAGGATCTTGGCCACCGGGAAGCCGGTGGTGGAGACCGCGTACGAGTACTCGACGTAGGTGATCGTGCCCTGGTTGCCGTCCTGGGCGACGTAGCCGGAGACGCCGTTGGAGCCGGACTGGCCGACGAAGCCCTTGCCGCCGATCACGGGGAAGTTGGAGGTCGGGCCGCAGGGGGTGCGGCGGCCCGCCTTGCCGCAGTACGCGTCCCACAGCCCTGCGTGCTTCTTGCTCAGCCAGGTGGTCAGCTGGGCCGTCGTGCCCGAGCCGTCGGAGCGGACCACGGGGACGATCCGGCGGGCCGGCAGGGCGGCGGCGAGGCCCGGGTTGTCGGCCTTGATCGCCGGGTCGTTCCACATCGTGACGGTACCGGTGAAGATCTTGGCGACGTTCTCGCCGGAGAGCCGGAGGTTGGTCACCCGGCGGTTGCCGATCTTCAGGTTGTACATGAAGGCCGTGCCGCCCGCGACGATCGGCATGTAGCTGAACTTCCGCGAGGGCGGCGGGTCGGCGACGCCCGAGTCGTTGATGCCGTACGGGATCTCGGAGACGGCGAAGTCGACGGTGCCGTTGCGGAACTGGTTGCGCCCGTCGGAGGAGCCGGTGCCGTTGTAGTTGACCGTCATGCCGTACTGCTTGACGTTGGCCCGCCACTGGTCGAGGGCGTTCTGGCTCCAGGTGGAGCCCGCGCCGGAGACCGGTACGTAGCTCTCGGCGGCGGCGGGCGGCGCAACGGGCACCACGAGCGCGAGGGCGGTGACGAGCACGGCCAGGCTGCGTCGCAGCACGCGCGCGGGGAATGCCGGTGGGCGTCCGGACATCGAGGGTCTCCTGATCGGGGGTGGCGGGTCGTACGAGAGGGCGGCGAGCGGTCAGCCGGCCGGTGGCGGCGGGGAGTTCGGGGGCGGTGACTGCGCGGGCAGCGCCACGGCGGCGGGCGCCGCCGGGCGGGTGCCCATGCGTTCCACGTCCTTCTGCGAGGCGGCCGCCCGGCGGCGCTGCTGACGGCGGCTGAGCTGGCCGGGGCCGCGGCCGCCGATCACGCGGGCGAGCAGGAAGAGCAGCAGGACCAGGGCCATCAGGAGCGCCGCGCAGCCGAAGCCTCGGATGATCATGGTCTTCTCGGGCGAGGCGACCAGGGTGAACGTGGCCAGCGGCAGCGAGGTCTGCGGCCCGTCGAAGGGGTTGAGGTTGAGGCCGGTCGCGGCGCCCGAGGTGAGCAGGACCGGGGAGGTCTCGCCGATGCCGCGCGCCGTGCCGAGGATGACGGCGGTGGTCAGACCCGAGCGGGCGGTGGGCAGGACCACCGTCCACACGGTGCGCCACTGCCCGGCGCCGAGCGCGTACGAGGCCTCCCGCAGCGAACCGGGCACCAGGCGGATGACCACGTCGGCGGCCCGGATGATGATCGGCAGCATCATCACCGAGAGCGCGAGCGAGGCGGCGAAGCCGGACTTGTCCAGGCCCAGGGCGAGGATCGCGGTGGCGTAGATGAAGAGACCCGCCACGATCGACGGCAGGGCCGTCATCGCCTCGACGATGGTGCGGACGAACCGGGCGTACCGGCCGGGCACTTCGTTGAGGAAGACCGCGCAGGCGAGCCCCAGCGGCACGGTGATCAGCAGCGAGATGCCGATCTGCTGGAGCGTGCCGACGATGGCGTGCACCATGCCGCCGTCGGTGATCGGCTGGAGCGGTCCGGTGCCGGACATGTCCTCGGTGAAGAAGTTCAGGTGGCCGAGCGCCTCGTACCCGCGCCAGAGCGCGTAGCCGACGATGAAGAGCAGCGCCGCGAGCAGCAGCCCCGCGAGGGCGTGCACGAGGGTCTGGGCGAGCCGGGCGCGGACCGTCGCGCCGTTCTCGTCGAGGGAGACGAGGACGGCGTACAGCGCCATGAAGGCGAGGTACGTGACGACGGTGAAACCGAGCGGGGCGTTCCAGGGCAGCACCCGGTCGAAGACCACGGCGGTCAGGGCGACGGCGGCGGCGCCCGAGCCGATCAGGGCGAAGACGTCCCGGGCGTGCAGCGCGGAGGTGACCCGGCGGTTCTCGGTGGGCGCGCCGGGGCCGTGCGGGACGACGTCGGGCGTGACCGTGCCGGTCGCCTCGGGTTCGGCGGGGGGCGCGGGCGTGGTCAGGGTCATGCGTCGGCTCCCGTTCCGGACCGGCTGCGCGCGACCACGGAGGACGCGATGAAGTTGACGACGAGGGTCATCAGGAAGAGCGAGAGGCCGGCCGCCATGAGCGCGGACATCCCGAGCGGGCTGGCCGCTCCGTAGCGCAGGGCGATCAGCGCGGAGACGGAGTTGGCGCCGTTCTCCAGGATGTGCGGCTGGAAGAAGAAGACCGGCGAGATGATCATGACGACGGCGATGGTCTCGCCGAGCGCCCGGCCGAGCCCGAGCATGGTCCCGCCGATGATGCCGCCCTTGCCGAAGGGGAGGACGACGGTACGGATGACCCCCCACTGGCTCGCGCCGAGCGCGAAGGCGCCCTCGCGCTCGCCGGGCGGGGCCTGTGCGAACGCCTCCCGCATGACCGAGCAGGCGATGGGGGTGACCATCAGGGCCACGACGATCCCGGCGATGAAGGTGGAGGAGGTGTAGACGGTGGCGGGCGCGAGCGGGTCGCGCGGGTCGGCGCCGTCCACGGCGAAGATCGGGATCCAGCCGAAGTACGTGGAGATCCACCGGGCGAGCCCGGTGATGTGGGGCTGCAGGAAGAAGAAGCCCCACAGGCCGTAGACCACGCTGGGCACGGCGGCCATCAGGTCGACGAGGCTGACCAGGGTCCGGCGCAGCCGGCGGGGCGCGTACTCGGTGATGTAGAGCGCGGTGCCGAGCGCGAGCGGCAGGGCGAAGGTGATCGCGGTGGTGCCGATGAGCACGGTGCCGGGCAGGACGGCCGCGATGCCGAAGCGGTGGGAGTCGGGCTCCCAGGCCGAGGTGGTCACGAACGACCAGCCGGCGTCGCCGAGGGCCTGGGCGGCGCGGACGCTCAGGAAGACGCCGACCAGGGTCATGGTGACCAGGACGACGGCTCCGGCGCCGCGCGCGCCGCCGCGGAAGACCCGGTCGGCGGGGTCGCCGGCCTTGGACCGGGGGCGCGGGGCGTCCGTGTCCGGGGCGACGGCGGGGGTGACGGTGCTCACGAGGCGGTCCCCCGGACGGCGTCGGGCAGCCGGAGGCCGCGCAGTCGACGGGTGTACGTGACGCCGGCGGCGAGCTGGCCCTCGGCGGCGGCGGCGAGGAAGAGCTGCAGGCTGTGGCGGCACTCGCGCTGGCGCCTGAAGGTGCGGGCGGCGACGGCGACGCACCGGTCGTCCAGGGCAAGTTGCCAGCTCCAGACGCCGGTGGTGGCGCCCATGGAGACGAGGGGGACCGCGCGGTCGAGTCCGTCGCGCAGCCGCCGGACGGCCGCGCTGCAGGCGGTGTGCCCGCCGTGGAGGTCGGGGCCGCGCCCGAGTTCGTGGTTGTTGGCCCCGACGAGCCGCCAGCTCACGGCCTCCGCGCCGACATCGCCGGGCGTCCACTCGTGCGGTGCCTGACGTCTCTCGACGTCCACCCATGAGACAAACAGAAACCGTGGCCGAGACACCGCACCCGCCCCCTTCGCCCTGACCCCACGCGTGGCCGACAATCGACTACGCGTTCATAGCTGCGCGCATGACAATCACGGCGCTGGGCGCTGGTGGCTACACGGACCGGTGAAGCAGAGACGGAGAAAACATGAACGAGGGGTAGAAGTCCTCGGGAGGTGTCGACCGGTTCCGGAGCCACTCGGTCCGCTCTTGTACGACGCTGGGGGAGTTGCGGCATTCGACGGCGCGCACGGAACCCGACCGGCCAAGGGGCGACTTCAGGCCATGGCGCCGATTAGCGGTATCGCGGGGGCGCGCGCCCTTTTTCCTGCACGAGATGCGGCCGCGCGTCAAGAGGCGTGATCCACCCGGGCTTCGGCGCGAAGATCGCCCGATCCGGCCGCATGGGGTGGTTTGTCGGAAACTTCGGCCCCCTCCGGACGGCCACGTTAAAGTCTGATTTCCGGCCGAAAAAATGCGGTGGGCGCGGCGCCATGCAGCGGGATCGTAGAGCCATGAACAAAATCACCGGCACCTCGTGGCCGATCTCCGCACCTCGACCTGGCGCAACCACCCCGGTGGACGCCTCAACAGGCCGCCACGGGCGAATGTGACGCGTCTCACGGAATCCTCCCCGCCGCTCGATATTCCGGCCCCGTGGCCGTGATCCGCCAGGCACGATGGACTCCCTTGTATTCAGCGGCTAATCGGAGCCTGAACCTCCGCCGTGGGCGTTGGTTGCCGTGCTGGGGAGACCGGGTTTTACTGGGCAGAGCTCGCCAGCGGAAGATCCGTACGACTCGTCTGGCGCACCCCTTCTCCGATACAGCTGAATACGAAGCGGAGTCGAAAGAATGCCTCCAAGAACAGCGTCGGTCGTTCTGGACGAGCTCACTCCCCCGCCCCATCCCCACCTCATATGCGAGCGTGAGGAACAGTTATCGGTCATGCGGCGCCTCCTCGGGGAAGCCATGGGAGGGAACAGCCGGATCGCCGTCGTGAGCGGCGCGGCCGGGCACGGGAAGACCGAACTCCTCGCCGCCCTCGCCGAGGAGGCCCGGCGCGCGGGTGCGGTGCACCTCTCCGCGACCGCCTCCCGCATGGAGCGGTACGTGCCCTTCGGCGTCCTCGCCCAGCTGTTCCGTGGCGTGGAACTGCCGCCCGCCGCCGCCGGTCACGTGGCCCATCTGCTCGACCGGGCCCTGAGCGCCGACGCCGCCACCGTGCAGGACTCCGTCGCCATCCCGCCGCGCCTCTTCCACCAGATGGGCACGGCCCTGCACGACCTCGTCAAGTTCGTCGAGCGGCCGCTGCTCATCAGCGTCGACGACGTCGAGTACGCGGACACCCCGTCCCTGCTGTGCCTGTCCTCCCTCACCCGCCGGCTGCGCGCGACGCCGCTCCTGCTCGTCCTCAACGAACTCCCCTCACCCCGCCGTTCCAGCACCCTGCTACGCGCGGAGCTTCCCCCGGAGCCGGTCTGCCACCGCGTGCGGCTGCCGCCCCTCTCCCTCGGCGGGGTGCGCGAGCTGCTCGCGGCGCGCCTCGGGCCGAGCGCGGCCCAGGCCCTCGACACGGAGTGCCTCGCCGCCACCGGCGGCAACCCGTTCCTCGTCCGCGGCCTGGTCGAGGACACCATCGCGGCGGCGACCGAGTGGCCCGCCGCACCGGTGCTGTCCGCCGGCACCCTCTTCGAACAGGCCGTCCTCGGCTGCCTCTACCGCTGCGCCACCTCCGTACGGACGATCGCGCGGATCATGGCCGTCCTGCACGATCCGCGGTACGTCCCGCTCCTCGTCCAGCTCCCGGGCACCCACCCGCAGTCCCTGAACCTGGCGCTCAGCACGCTGGAGGAGACCGGTCTGCTCGCGGACGGCGCCTGGCGCCACCCCGACGCGCGCACCGCCGTGCTGCACGACATGACCCCCGAGGCGCGGGCCGAGCTGCACACCCGGATCGGGACGCTGCTCTTCAAGAACGGCGCTCCGGTGACCGCCGTCGCCCACCACCTCGTCGCCGCGAGCCAGATCGACAACGACTGCGCCGCGGCCGTGCTGCTCGAGGCCGCGCAGGAGGGCCTGTCGACGGGCGACACCACGCTCGCGACCGACTGCCTCTCCGTCGCCTACCGGTACGACCGCAGCAAGGAACACTTCACGGCCACGACGGCGATGCTCTTCCGCACCGAGTGGCGGTCCGACCCGCGGACCGCCGCCCGCCGGCTGCCGTCCCTCCTGGAGGCCGCCCGCTGCGGCCTGTTGACGGGGCGCCATGTGTCGGCGCCGGTGGACGCGCTGCTCTGGTTCGGCCGCCCGAACACGGCCGTGGAGATCCTGGAGCAGATGGAGCGGCACGCCCGGCTGCGCCAGGACGCCGAGGCCTCGGCCACCCTGCGGCGGTGCCGGACCACCCTCGCCCTGATGTATCCGGCCACGGCGGAGGAGGGCGACACGGCGGCGGCCGGCGAGTCGTACGTCCCCCTGGCCGCCACCCGGGGCCAGACGCTGGTCGAGCTGGAGCGGGTGCTGCGGGACGGCCCCGGGCCGCTCTCCGCCCTGTGCGCGGAACAGGCCCTGGTCAGCCACCAGTTGGACGACGACACGCTGATCCCCCTCGTGCTCGCGGTCAGCACGCTGATCGTCAACGGGTCCTACGACGCGGCCGAGCAGTGGATCGACTCGCTCGCCGCCGCGGCCCGGAGCCAGTCCGCGCCGGTCTGGCGGGTGCTCTTCGAGAGCCTGCGGGCGAAGCTGGCCCTGCACCGGGGCGAACCGGCCGAGGCCGCGCGGCTGGCCGAGCGGGCCCTCGCCGAGACCCCGGCCGCCAGTTGGGGCGTCCACATCGGACTGCCGCTGACGGTCACCCTCGAGGCGTACACCGTCCTGGGCTCGCCCGAACGGGCCCTGGCCCAGCTCCAGGTGGTGCCGCCCGAGGGCATCTTCCAGACCCTGCTCGGGGTCTGCTACCTCCGCGCCCGCGGCAACGCGCTGCTCGCGAGCGGCCAGTCGCAGGCGGCCCTGGACGACTTCGCCGCCGTGGGCGAACTGGCCACGCGCTGGCAGATGGACGTCCCGGCCCTGCTGCCCTGGCGCACCGACGCGGCCCGGGCCCACCTGGCCCGCGGCGAGATCACGCGCGCCCGGGAACTGGCCACCGAGCAGTCGGTCCTGGTGGGCCCCGGGCACCACGAGGCACGCTCCCTGACCCTGCGGACGCTCGCGGCGACCGCGCCCCCGCAGGAGCGGATGAACCTCCTGGGGCAGGCCCTGGAGGCCGCGCAGAAGTGCGGCAACCCGCTGGAACTCGCGTACACGTTCAACGCGCTGAGCCGGTGCCACCTCGACACCGGGCAGTACAGCAAGGGCCGGATGGCGCTGCGCAGGGCCCGCCAGCTCGCCGAGCAGTCCGGCGTGCCGCTACCGGCCAGGACACCGCCGGAAGCGGCCCGAAGACCTCAGGAGCTCGCCGCCTCGGGAACGGGCGGCGAGACGCTGGTCGGTGTGCTGAGCGACGCGGAGATGCGGGTGGTGGCCCTGGCCGTCCGCGGCCACAGCAACCGCCAGATCGCGGCCAAGCTCTTCGTCACCGTCAGCACCGTCGAGCAGCACCTCACCCGGGTGTACCGGAAGCTCGGGATCAAGCGGCGCAGCGACCTCGCCCTCGCCGTCAACGGCGAGGGCGGACCGGGGATCACCACCCGCCGCGCTTCCTGAGCGGCGGGACTCGGCCCCCGGGCGGGACGCGACGCGCGTCCCGCCCGGGG
>NZ_JBEZYN010000022.1:0-126110 GCF_040638605.1 Streptomyces sp. NPDC026092 | reverse complement strand
AGGAACCTCGACCATCCGAAGATGGACGGGGTATCAACTAATCTGGCGTTGATTTTTGGCACGCTGTTGAGTTCTCAAGGAACGGACGCTTCCTTCGTACTCACCCTCTCGGGCTTTCCTCCGGGCTTTTCCCTTCGGTCTTTCGTGTTTCCAGCTTAGCAGATCCAATTTCTTGTTTCTGCCACCCGCTGGAGCGGGCTGCCGGACTGTTCTTCGCTTTCGCGTTTCCCTTTCCGGCGATTCCGACTTTATCAGATTCATTCCGGCCGACCTAATCGGTGGCTTTCGTGATTCGAATAAGGAATCGGGGTGGCTCCGTGGAAATCGAATCCCGACCGGAGCGAGAGAGATACTAGCTCGCCGCCACCGAACTTGTCCAGTTCGAGGCAACCGTTTAAATCTACCTCCCCACGCGAACCGTGTCAACAGTTTTTTGTGGGCGAAGAGGAGACTAGCAGGTCAGCGGGGGCGAACGCACATCAGGCGGCGGTCGGCAGCTCGGCGCTGCGGTCGGCGTCGGCGAGGTCGCCGGTCTCGCCCGCGCGGGCCGCACGACCGCCCAGGACGTAGACGTAGGCGAGAAATGCCAGCTCTGCCGCGACGCCGATGGTGATGCGGGCCCAGGTGGGGAGGCCCGACGGGGTCACGAAGCCTTCGATGAGGCCGGAGATGAAGAGGACGACGGCGAGGCCGATGGCCATGCCGACGGCCGCGCGGCCCTGGGTGGCCAGCGCCGCCCTGCGGGTCGTCGGGCCGGGGTCGATGACCGTCCAGCCGAGCTTGAGACCGGTGCCGGCGGCGACGAATACGGCGGTCAGTTCGAGGAGCCCGTGCGGGAGGAGCAGGCCCAGCATGATGTCGAGGCGGCCGGCCGCGGACATCAGGCCGATGGCCACGCCGACGTTCAACATGTTGAAGAAGAGGACCCAGAGCACCGGGATGCCCAGGAACGCTCCAAGGACCAGGCACATGGCGGCGGCCTGGGCGTTGTTCGTCCAGACCTGGGCCGCGAAGGAGCCGGCCGGGTTGCTCGAGTAGTACGTCTCGTACTGGCCGCCCGGGCGGGTCATCTCACGGAGCTCCGCCGGGGCGCCTATGGCGGACTGCACCTCGGGGTGCGTGCCGATCCACCAGCCGATGATCGCCGCGAGGAGGAGGGAGAGGACGGCCGTCGGGATCCACCAGTGGCGTGAGCGGTAGACGGCGGCCGGGAAGCCCGCCGTCAGGAAGGTGGCCGCGTCGCGCCAGGAGGAGCGGCGGGTGCCGGTGACCGTGGCTCGGGCTCGGGCGACGAGCTGGGTGAGCCGGGCCGTGAGCATCGGGTCCGGGGTGCTGGACTGGATCAGGGAGAGGTGGGTGGCCGTCCGCTGGTACAGGGCCACGAGTTCGTCGGCCTCGGCTCCGGTGAGCTTGCCGCCGCGGCGCAGGAGGTGGTCGAGGCGGTCCCACTCGGCGCGGTGGGCGGTGACGAAGACGTCAAGGTCCATGATCGGCTGCTGCTCCAGGCACTGGGTGGTGCGTACGGGTCCGTACTACTGCGGCGCGCTGCGGGTCAGCTTGGCAGACTGTCGTATCTGAGGGTCGGGCGGAGTGAGCGAAGGGGTGGGTGCCGTGAGCGGGGTGGTGACGGGGGACGCCGTCGTTTTGGGGCTGCAGCCGGCACGGCTGCCCAGCCGGGCTCTGGCGCTCTTCCTTGATCTGGTGGTCGTCTGGGCGGGCTATCTGCTCGTCACGGTCGGACTCACGCTGGCCACGGCTTCTCTCGACGAGGCCGCGCAGATGGCGGTGAACATCGCCTGCTTCCTCCTCGTGCTGGTGGGAGCGCCCATCGCGGTGGAGACGCTGTCGCACGGGCGATCGCTGGGGAAGCTGGCCTGCGGGCTGCGCGTGGTGCGGGACGACGGGGGGCCGATCCGGTTCCGGCACGCGCTGGTGCGGGGTGCGATGGCGGTGGTGGAGGTCCTGATGACGTTCGGGGTCGTCGCCTGTATCGCCTCGCTGGTGTCCGCCCGGGGGCGGCGGCTCGGTGACGTCTTCGCCGGGACCCTCGTCGTACGGGAGCGGGTGCCTGCGGCGCGCAGCGCGTTCGTACCGCCTCCCCCGCCGTGGCTCGTGGGGCGCTTCACCGGGCTGGATCTCTCCAGCGTGCCGGACGGGCTCTGGCTGGAGATACGGCAGTACCTGACGCGGATGCGGCAGCTGGATCCCGCGGTGGGGCAGCGGATCGCCGAGCGGCTGGCGGACGAACTGGTCGCGCGGACGGGGACCCCGCCGCCCGCCGGTGTGCCCGCGGCCGCGTATCTGGCCGGTGTCGTCGGCGAGCGGCAGGCGCGCGACGCCCGGCGGGCCTTCTCTTCTGCTCGGATGGGGGCAGGGATGGCTGGTGTGGGAGGTGTTTCCTCCGGCGGGGGTGTTCCGCCTGCTCAGACTCCCGCTCCGGCTCCGGCTGCCGCTCCTGCTCCGGCGTCGCCTGGCGCTGAGGCGCCGCGTTCCACCGGGTTCGCGCCGCCCGCCTAGGTCGCGGTGTCGGGGAAGACCGACGGCGGGGTGTCAAGGGACTCCAGCTCGATGCCGGGGGCGGACAGGACCACGTCTCCGGTGATGTGAACCGTGTGCTGTTCCCCCGTGTCCAGGGCGTTGACCTGGTACTCGTCCACGATCAGACGGCCGTTGTCAGTGGCGTGCGCTTCACTGTTCATCAGGGCCCAGGACTGGTCGATCGTGAGGGGGGCGAGCACGGGATCCGTGAAGGCGACGAGCCGGATGCGGGTCGCGGGGGAAGCGGGGGTGAGGCGCAGCAGTCGAGTGATCGCGACGAGGAACGCGGGGGACGTGCCGGTGAAGGCGTGGGCGCGCACATTGCCTTCGGTGGCGTGGGTTCCGGTGGGGTCCGTACGGACCCAGGTGACGCCGTCGAGGGCGGCGCCGCGGACCTGCCAGCTCGCGGCGTGGAGTTCGAGTCGGATGGGGCGGCCGAGTTCGTCGATGGCCAGGTCGACGGAGCCGGCGTGGTCGCCGGAGGGGGTGGTGGTCTGAGAGACGTAGCGCCAGCCGGACGGGCCGGGCGCGCAGTTGAAGTGTTCTTCGCCGAGGGGGGTGTGATCGTGCGGGTCATGGAGCGAATAACGGCCGCGGGGCATGGATCCGAATCCTCGGGGAGCTTCGTGGGGCGGTAGGGCCCGGGTGCGGGCCGGTCGGACGAGGCAGGCCCCCGGCACGGGGGTGCGGGGGCCTGCCTGATTCCTCTACGGGTGCGGGTGACGGGCGTGCGTCAGTGCACGGCGCACGCCCGTGCCGGCATCAGTAGCGGTAGTGGTCCGGCTTGTACGGGCCCTCGACCTGGACGCCGATGTAGGCGGCCTGCTCGGGGCGGAGGGTCGTGAGCCTCACGCCGAGCGAGGCGAGGTGGAGGCGCGCGACCTTCTCGTCCAGGTGCTTCGGGAGGACGTAGACGTCGGTCGGGTACTGCTCCGGCTTCGTGAAGAGCTCGATCTGGGCCAGGGTCTGGTCCGCGAACGAGTTCGACATCACGAAGGACGGGTGGCCGGTCGCGTTGCCCAGGTTCAGCAGGCGGCCCTCGGAGAGGACGATGACGACCTTGCCGTCGGGGTAGGTCCAGGTGTGGACCTGCGGCTTGACCTCGTCCTTGACGATGCCGGGGGTGGCGGCCAGGCCGGCCATGTCGATCTCGTTGTCGAAGTGGCCGATGTTTCCGACGATGGCCTGGTGCTTCATCTTGGCGATGTCGGACGCCATGATGATGTCCTTGTTGCCCGTGGTGGTGATGAAGATGTCGGCCGTCTCGACGACGTCGTCCAGGGTCGCGACCTGGTAGCCGTCCATCGCCGCCTGGAGCGCGCAGATCGGGTCGATCTCGGTGACGATGACGCGGGCGCCCTGGCCGCGGAGGGACTCGGCGCAGCCCTTGCCGACGTCGCCGTAGCCGCAGACGACGGCGGTCTTGCCGCCGATGAGGACGTCGGTGGCGCGGTTGATGCCGTCGATGAGGGAGTGGCGGCAGCCGTACTTGTTGTCGAACTTCGACTTCGTCACGGCGTCGTTCACGTTGATCGCCGGGAAGAGGAGCGAGCCGGCCTGGTGCATCTCGTACAGGCGGTGGACGCCGGTCGTGGTCTCCTCGGTGACACCGCGGATCTCGGACGCGAGCTGGGTCCACTTCTGCGGGTTCTCGCCGAGGGTGCGGTTGAGGAGGCGGAGGATGTAGCCGTACTCCTCGCTGTCCGCGGTCGACGGGTCCGGGGCGGAGCCGGCCTTCTCGAACTCGACGCCCTTGTGGACGAGGAGGGTGGCGTCACCACCGTCGTCGAGGATCATGTTCGGGCCGCCGGTGGGCGTGTTCGGCCAGGTCAGGGCCTGCTCCGTGCACCACCAGTACTCCTCGAGGGTCTCGCCCTTCCAGGCGAAGACCGGGACGCCGGCGGGGGCGTCGGGGGTGCCGTTCGGGCCGACGGCGATGGCCGCGGCGGCGTGGTCCTGGGTGGAGAAGATGTTGCAGGACGCCCAGCGGACCTCGGCGCCGAGGGCGACCAGGGTCTCGATCAGGACGGCGGTCTGCACGGTCATGTGCAGGGAGCCGGTGATCCGGGCGCCGGCGAGCGGCTGCTGCTCGGCGTACTCGCGGCGGATCGACATCAGGCCGGGCATCTCGTGCTCGGCGAGGGTGATCTCCTTACGGCCGAAGGTGGCCAGGGAGAGGTCGGCGACCTTGAAGTCCTGCTGGGTGGCGGCAGTCGTCATGACTGGGCTGCTCCTCATGGATCGGGTTCGATCGAGTTCGAGGGCTCGGTCGATTCGAGGGTCGGTCGGGGCATGCCTGACACCGCGAGATGAGGTGGCTCGGGCATACGAATGCCCGGGTACTCACGCGGTGCAGTCGTCGGAGGCCCTCTCTCCCTCGGCCGGTCCCCGAAAGGCCCGCCCGACCGCCATCAGCAGCGACGTCTGGCTGGTCACGAATCTACACCGATCGCCCCGACGATCCACAGCCCGCCCAGGACGGGATCAGGCCGGATCCGGCCTCGACATAGGGCCCTGTGGCCCGGTCATCCGGGGCCTTACGCACTTTTGACAGCGTTGCCATCTGAGGCACGATGCTGGGGAACCACCAGCGAGTACGAGGAGAAGCCCGTGACCAGTCCAGCGAGTGAGGGGCGGACGGTGAGGCTGCTCGCGGTCACGGCCTGTCCGACCGGTATCGCCCACACCTATATGGCGGCGGAGAAGCTGGCGCAGGCAGCGCAGGCGCTCGGCGTCGAGATCAAGGTGGAGACACAGGGATCCATCGGGGCTGAGAATGTACTGACTGACAACGATGTCACGGACGCGGACGGCATCATCATCGCGGCCGACAAGGACGTGGACCGCAGTCGGTTCGCCGGGAAGCGGGTGCTGACCGTCGGGGTGGCCGAGGGCATCCACCATCCGGAGCGGCTGATCGAGCAGGTGCGGAGTGCGCCTGTGCAGGGAGCGGGCGGAGGTGACGGAGCCGACGGGGCCGGTAAGCCCGAGGGCGGTGCCGGGGGTGGGAAGGAGCGGAGTGTCGCGTACAAGGCCCTGATGAACGGTGTCTCGTACATGATTCCGTTCGTCGTCGTCGGCGGGCTGCTGATCGCGATCTCGCTCGCGATCGGCGGGCACGCGACCCCCGACGGTCTGGTCATCCCGAAGGACTCCTTCTGGATGGACGTCAACAACATCGGTGTCATCGGCTTCAAGCTGATGGTGCCGATCCTGTCCGGCTACATCGCCTACGCGATCGGGGACCGGCCCGCGCTCGTGCCGGGCATGATCGGCGGCTGGATCGCCGCGGACGGTTCGCTCTACCACTCCGAGGCGGGCGCGGGCTTCATCGGGGCGATCGTGACCGGCTTCCTCGCCGGCTATCTGGTGCTGTGGATCAAGAAGGTCCGGGTGCCGAAGTTCGTCCAGCCCATCATGCCGATCATCGTGATCCCCATCGTGGCGACCACGGCCCTGGGGCTCTTCTTCATCTATGTGATCGGGCAGCCGATCTCCTGGGTCTTCGAGCATCTGACGAGCTGGCTCGGCGGGATGACCGGGACGAGCGCGATTCTGCTGGGCGCGATTCTCGGCCTGATGATCGCGTTCGACATGGGCGGGCCGGTCAACAAGACGGCGTTCCTCTTCGGCGCGGGGCTCATCGCCACGGGCAACATGAGCGTCATGGGCATGTGCGCCGCGGCGATCCCCGTGATGCCGCTCGGCCAGGGCCTGGCGACGCTGATGCGCCGCAAGCTGTACTCGGAGCAGGAGCGGGAGACCGGGATGGCCTCGCTCTTCATGGGCATGTTCGGTATCTCCGAGGGCGCGATCCCGTTCGCGGCGGCTCGGCCGGCGCAGGTGATCCCCGCGAACATGCTCGGTGGCGCGGTCGCCGGTGCGATCGCGGGCATGGCCGGGGTGACGGACGCGGTGCCGCACGGCGGGCCGATCGTGGCGGTGCTCGGCGCGGTGGGCGGTGTGCCGATGTTCTTCCTCGCCGTGGCGGTCGGCACGGTCGTCACCGCGCTCACCACGAACGCGCTGATCGACATTCGAGAGCGGCGGAACCGGGGTGGGGTGGGGGCGCTGGTGCCGGCTGTTGCCGGGGTGCCTGAGCGTGGGGTTGTGGCTCAGCCTGCGCCTGCGCTTGTCGGTGGGGGTGGGTCCGGTGTGGGTGACCTGGGAAGCCGCGAAGACGTGCTCTCCGGGTATCTGACCGGCGCCACCGTGAACGTACGGCTGGACGCCGGCGACAAGGACTCCGCCATCCGTGAGATGGCCGCGATGCTCGCCACCACCGGGAAGGTCGCGGACCTCGACGGGCTCGTGCGGGCCGCGTTCGCGCGGGAGGCCCAGGGAACGACCGGGCTCGGTGAGGAGATCGCCATCCCGCACGCCAAGACCGATGCCGTGACGGCGCCGATCGTCGGGTTCGCTCGGTCGGCCGAGGGGGTGGAGTGGGGCTCGCTCGACGGGACGAAGGCGCGGCTGATCTTCATGATCACGGTGCCGGAGGCGGCGGCGGGGGATGAGCACCTGCGGATTCTGGCGATGTTGTCGCGGAAGCTGATGGATCCGGGGTTCCGGGAGCGGTTGCTGGAGGCGGGCGACGCGGCGGCGGTGCTCGGGATCCTGGGCGAGGTTCAGTAGCCGCCGCAGCAACGACAAGGGCCCGGGGTCTTGTGACCTCGGGCCCTTGTGGTGCGGGGCTTGAAGCGGCGCCGCTCGTCGTGGTTGTGCCCACCCTCCCCCTGGGGCTTCGCCCTGGGGGGACCCCCACGCCCTGCGGAACGATCGCCCACAACGGTGGGCGTCAGGCTGTCAGTGGCTTGTGCCGCCCGGGGTCCTGGCCGGGTTCTCGCCTGCCGCGGCTGCCGCCTCGCTGTAGACGTCCGGTTCCAGGTAGATCACCCGGGCGATCGGGACCGCCGCGCGGATGCGTTCTTCGGCCGCGTTGATGGCGTTGGCGACCTGGGTGGCCGTCTCGTCGTGGCGTACGGCCACCTTGGCGGCGACCAGGAGCTCCTCCGGGCCGAGGTGGAGCGTGCGCATGTGGATGAGGCGGGTGACGGTCTCGCCGTCGACGACCGCCTCCTCGATCTTCTTCACCTGGTCGACGCCGGCGGACTCGCCGAGCAGCAGCGACTTGGTCTCCGCCGCGAGGACGATCGCGATGACGATGAGCAGGATGCCGATGCAGAGGGTGCCGATGCCGTCCCAGACGCCGTCACCCGTCAGGAGCGCGATGCCGACGCCGCCGAGGGCGAGGAAGAGGCCGACGAGCGCGCCGAGGTCCTCCAGGAGGACGACCGGGAGTTCGGGGGCCTTCGCGCGGCGGACGAACTCCGTCCAGGACTGACCGCCGCGGATCGCGTTCGACTCCTTGATGGCCGTGCGGAAGGAGAAGGTCTCGGCGATGATCGCGAAGACGAGCACGCCGATCGGCCAGTACCAGTCCTCGATCGGGTGCGGGTGCTTGATCTTCTCGTAGCCCTCGTAGATGGCGAACATGCCACCGACGGAGAAGAGCACGATCGAGACGAGGAAGGCGTAGATGTACCGCTCGCGGCCGTAGCCGAAGGGGTGCTGCGGAGTCGCCTCACGCTTGGCCTTCTTGCCGCCGAGCAGCAGCAGACCCTGGTTGCCGGAGTCGGCCAGCGAGTGGACGCTCTCGGCCAGCATCGAGGACGAACCGCTGAAGAGGAACGCCACGAACTTGGCTACCGCGATCGCGAGGTTCGCGGCGAGCGCCGCCACGATCGCCTTGGTTCCGCCTGACGCGCTCATGGGTGTACGTGTTCCCTTCGTCGGTACTCCGGCACTGTTGCCGCCATTCGGCCGGTCATTGTTGCATCAGGCGACGACGGTGGCGCGGAAGACCGTTCCCGTACCGGACAGTTCGGTCGATTCGCCCGCCGGTACGAAGACGGATTCGCCCGGGGCCAGGGTGACTTCGCCCGCTTTCGGGCGGCCCGCGACAGCCAGCAGGATCTGCGGGGTGGGGGCGGTGACGTCGGTGGGGGCGGCTCCCTCGGCCCGTACGAGGCGGGAGAGGCGGAACTCGTCGATGGGGGTGTCGTAGACCTCCTCGCCCGACGGGGACGCCTCGGGGCGCAGGACGCCCGGGTCGGTCGGCTCGAAGCGGACGATCTTGAGCAGCTCCGGGACGTCGACGTGCTTCGGGGTGAGGCCGCAGCGGAGCACGTTGTCGGAGTTGGCCATGATCTCGACGCCGAGGCCGTCGAGGTACGCGTGCGGGACGCCCGCGCCGAGGTAGAGGGCTTCGCCGGGCTGGAGTTGGACGAAGTTGAGCAGCATGGCGGCGATGACGCCGGGGTCGCTCGGGTAGTGGTGGGCGAGCGCGGCGTACGGGGCGTGGGCGCCGCCCAGGCGTTCGGCGGCGGCCGCGGCCTCGGTGACGGTGTGCGCCATCTCCGCCGGGTCGGCGCTCAGCAGGGCCGTCAGGACCTCGCGCAGCGCGGCCTCTTCGGGGTGGGCGTGCAGGAGGTCGACGTACGGCTTGAGGGAGTCGACGCCGAGCGCGGAGAGCGCGTCGGCGGCCTCGATCGGGTCGCGGAAACCGCACAGGCCGTTGAACGGCGTGAGGGCGCAGACCAGTTCGGGCTTGTGGTTGGCGTCCTTGTAGTTGCGGTGCGGCGCGTCGATCGGGACGCCGGCCGCCTCCTCTGCGGCGAATCCGGCCTTCGCCTGGGCGAGGTCGGGGTGGACCTGGAGGGAGAGCGGGGCTCCGGCGGCGAGCAGCTTGAGGAGGAAGGGCAGGCGCGGGCCGAACTTCTCGACGGCCGGTGCGCCCAGTTCGCGTACGGGATCTGCGTCGATGACCTCGTTGAGCGGTCCGCGCTCCGTGCGGGAGGGGGCGCCGGGGTGGGCGCCCATCCACATCTCGGCCTGGGGTTCGCCGGTGGGCGGGGTTCCCAGGAGTTCCGGGATGGCCGTGGTGGAGCCCCAGGCGTAGGGGCGGACGGTGTTGACGAGGCGGTCCATGGAGCCTTCCAGCTTTCCTCGGTGCGGTGATGCGGTGATGCGATCGTGCTGATGGAAGTGGGGTGGGGCGTCTGGGACGTGGCGGCGACGTGACGGGTGGGTTTACGTCGGGGGTGGCGGGGGTGCGATGCCCGCCGAGGCCAGGGAGAGGTAGATGGCGGCGAAGTCCGTGACGGCGACGAGTTCGGCCAGGGTCTCCAGGAGTTCGCCCGCCTCGCCCGGGTTCTCCTCCGAGGCCAGCGGCTCCAGTTCGCTGATGGCGGTGCCGTGGCTGAGGGCCAGTTCGCGGGCCGCGGGTGCGGCGGTCAGGCCGCCCGCGTCGGTCGGGCGGTCGCGCAGCAGCACGACCCGGGCGCGCAGGGCCTGCTGCTCGTCGACGCGGTCGCGGAAGAAGTCGTCGGGGTCGGCGCCGGCCGCGTAGTCGCCGGCGAGCAGGACGCCGTGGGCGGGCAGGGCCTCGGGGAGTTCGGCGGCGAGCGCGGGCAGGCCGGCCAGTTCGGCGAGGACCGCGGCGAAGCGGCGGCCCACGGGGCCGGCGGCGTCGCCCTCGGTCCAGATCAGCGGGAGCGAGTCGGCGAGTTCGGCGGCGAGCGTCTTGGCCGGGTTGCTGTACGTGGCGATGGCCGGGCCGCAGCGCTCGGCCGTACGGTCCAGGCGGTCGGCGACCTTCTCCAGCGTCTCGGGCGGGGCCTCGACCAGGCCGACGCGGTCCAGCAGCGCGAGGAGCGGGGTGAACAGGGCCCACAGGGCGCCGGGCCCGGCTGCGAGGGTCTCCTCGTACTCCTGGGGGTTCTCGTGCGGGGCCATCGCCATCGGGACGAGCAGTCCGCGGGGCGCGCTGACGGTCTCGGCGAGCGGGGAGGTCTTCGGGGCGACGGCGACGACGGTGATGCCGCGCCGGTACGCCTGCTCGGCGAGGAGGGCGAGGCCGGGTTCGGAGCCGTCGATGGTCGGGATGAGGAGGAGGTCCACGGAGCCCGCCCAGCCGGGCAGGGCCCAGCGCAGGGCGCCGGGGGCGGGGGCGACGCCGGTGGGCTGGAGGCGGATCACCGGGGCGGCGGCGCCTGCCAGGGCGCCGACCAGGTCCGCGACGCCGGCGGCGGCGGTGCCGGGGCCCGCGACGAGGACGGCGCGGGGGCGGCCCTCGGGGCTGAGCTCGGCGATTCCGGCTTCGGTGGCGTGCCGGGCCGCGGTCCGCACCCGTGCGCCGGCCTCGGCGGCGCCGCGGAGGAGGCTGCGGCGGTCTGCGAGGGCGAGGGCGTCCGGGGCGTCGAGGAGGGTCTCGTCGAGCATGTGGCCTCCGGTCAGGGGGCGGGTGCGGGCTCGTGCGGGTGCGGGCCGTGCGGGCTGGGGGTGCGCCCGGCCGTCGGCCGGGCTTCTCGTTCCCACCCGCACCACCCGTACAACTGGGAGGACAACAGAGGTGCGCCTCCTCCCGTGGGTGGTGTCTCGCCGTCGGCGGCGAGCCCTCCCTCTGGCCTGCTACTGCGGGCGGCGGGCCTCGTCGACCAGGAGGACCGGGATGCCGTCGCGGACCGGGTAGGCGAGGGCGCAGTCGGGGCTGGTGCAGATCAGTTCGGGGGTGTCGGCCGCCGTGCGGTCGTTCAGCGGCGCGTGGCACGCCGGGCAGGCCAGGATCTCCAGGAGGCCGGCTTCGAGCGGCATGGGTTTTCCCTTCGAGCAAACGAATGGTGGTGCTGCCCTTCGGGCCAGGTCAGCCTACCGCCGGGGGACGCCGCCCGCCCCGTCCCCCGGCCGGAGCCGCCCGGTCAGGCCGTCGCGCGGACGAGCTCCAGGACCTCGTCGCGGACCTTGGTCATCGTCGCCTCGTCCCGCGCCTCCACGTTCAGGCGGAGGAGGGGCTCGGTGTTGGAGGGGCGGAGGTTGAACCACCAGTCGGCCGCCGCCACCGTCAGGCCGTCCAGCTCGTCGAGGGTGACGCCCTCCTGGTCCGCGTACGCGGCCTTGACGGCCGCCGTGCGGGCCGTCTGGTCGGCGACCGTGGAGTTGATCTCGCCCGAGCCCGCGTAGCGGTCGTACGAGGAGACCAGCTCCGACAGCGGGCCCTCCTGGCCACCGAGGGCGGCCAGGACGTGGAGGGCGGCGAGCATGCCCGTATCGGCGTTCCAGAAGTCCTTGAAGTAGTAGTGCGCGGAGTGCTCGCCGCCGAAGATCGCGCCCGTCTTCGCCATCTCCTCCTTGATGAAGGAGTGGCCGACGCGGGTGCGGACCGGCACGCCGCCGTTCTCGCGGACAACCTCGGGGACCGACCAGGAGGTGATCAGGTTGTGGATGACCGTGCCGCCGGGGGTCTTGGCGAGCTCGCGGGCGGCGACGAGCGCCGTGATCGCGGACGGGGAGACCGCCTCGCCGCGCTCGTCGACGACGAAGCAGCGGTCGGCGTCGCCGTCGAAGGCGAGGCCGAGGTCGGCGCCCTCGGCGCGGACGCGGGCCTGGAGGTCGACGATGTTGGCCGGGTCGAGCGGGTTGGCCTCGTGGTTCGGGAACGTGCCGTCGAGCTCGAAGTACATCGGTACGAGGGTCAGCGGGAGGCCCTCGAAGACGGTGGGGACGGTGTGGCCGCCCATGCCGTTGCCGGCGTCCACGACGACCTTCAGGGGGCGGATCGCGGTGAGGTCGACCAGCCCGGTCAGGTGGGCGGCGTACTCCTTCAGTGTGTCCCGCTCGGTGATCGTGCCGGTCGTGGCGGCCGCCTCCGGGGCGCCCTCCCGCGACCACCGCTCCACCAGGGCGCGGATCTCGGAGAGGCCGGTGTCCTGGCCCACGGGGGCGGCGCCCGCGCGGCACATCTTGATGCCGTTGTACTGGGCCGGGTTGTGCGAGGCGGTGAACATCGCGCCCGGCAGGTTCAGGCTGCCGGAGGCGAAGTAGAGCTGGTCCGTCGAGCAGAGCCCGATCAGGGTGACGTCGGCGCCGAGCCGGGCCGCGCCGCGGGCGAAGGCGCCCGACAGGCCCGGCGAGGAGGGCCGCATGTCGTGGCCGATCACGATCGCGTCCGCGGCCGTCACCTGGACGAACGCGGCGCCGAACAGCTCCGCGAGCGTCTCGTCCCACTGATCCGGCACCACCCCGCGGACGTCGTACGCCTTCACGATCTGCGACAGATCAGCAGCCACGGAACAACCCTCCTGAATACGCCTTCGTCGGCACGCGTGTGCGGCGCGTGTACGGAGGCCCAACCTACCGGGGGCCGTGCGCGGGAGGGCAGAGCGCCTTGGCGGCGAGGCCGGAAATGGCGGCGTGGCCGGGAATCAGTTGTCCGGGGAGCGCAGGACGCGCAGGTGGCCTCGGCGGCCGACCTCCATGGGGTCCCCGCCGCGACCGCCCTTGCCGCCGGCCTCCGCCGCGCGTTCCTGGGGGCGGGCCGCCTCCCGTACCGCGTTGGCGAGGGCTTCGAGGTCGTCGCCGCTGGGGCGGGCGGGCGCGGAGGGATCGGCGAGCCGGACGACCTCCCAGCCGCGCGGCGCGGTGAGGCGCTCGCTGTGCTCGGCGCACAGGTCGTAGCAGTGGGGCTCGGCGTAGGTGGCGAGCGGGCCGAGGACCGCAGTCGAGTCGGCATAGACGTACGTCAGTGTCGCGACGGCAGGGCGGCCGCACGCGGTGCGCGAACAGCGACGTACAGGGCTCACGACGTTGGACGGTACCGCACTCTTGAGCGGGCCGCGACGACTCTCCACCAGGTCACTCGCCCGTGTCGCGCTGTGACCTCGGACACGGGCCTTCTTCGGGCGGCCGTCCTGACCTGCGCGTAAGGAGGGGTACGGGGGTGGGGACGGCGGTCGATCCGGACAACGTCCGACAGGAATCCGGTCAACGACGGCCAGATGGCCGATCGCTTGAACCTATGGAATCGAGCCCGCGCTTGGCTGGAATGTTCAACTATCGACAGGCCGGGTGGGGGCGACGCCCAGGTGGCACGTGTGCGCCACGGTCGCGTGACACCGAGGAGAGTTACGCTGCGTCAGTGATGGACAGTCCTGTGCCGCCGCGTCCCTCGTCCCGTCCGGCCGAGTCCCGTACGGGCGACTCTCCGGTGAACGAGCCCCGCTCGGGCGAACCCCTCGCGGGTGAGTCCCGCGCGGGCGAGTCCGGCTCCGCCGAGGCGCGCCCGGCTCCGGTGGAGCCGCGGACGCGCCGTCGTGACCGTCATGGCCGCGGGATGCGGGGGCCGGTCGCCCCGCCGCAGGTGCCGCTGTCCGCGAGCCGTGCCGACACCTTCCGCGATCTCGTCCTCGACTCGGTGGAGCGCCTGGAGCGGCGCTGGCCGCAGCTGGCGGACGTCGAGTTCCTGGTGCTCGACGTGCCGCCCTCCGCGCCCGGCGAGGCGGTGCCGCTGGGCGGCTCCGCCCCGGCGGCGAAGGACGACCCGGCCCGCGTGGTCGTCTACCGGCGGCCCGTCGAGATCCGCTCCAAGAGCCGCGACGAACGGGCGCTGCTCATCCACGAGGTCGTGGTGGAGCAGGTGGCGGAGCTGCTCGGGCTCTCCCCCGAGTCCGTCGATCCTCGGTACGGGCAGGACTGAGACCGCAATCTCCAGCGGCCTCAGTCGTCCAGGACCCCGAGGTCCTGCTTCGCCGTGGGGACCATGACCGTGCCCCGGTCGTCGACCAGCGTCTGGACCGTGAACATCGGGATCCCGTCCTCCGGGACCGCCAGCAGGCGTGAGGCGTGGACCGGGCCGCCGGAGACCCGCTCGACGGTCAGGGCGTAGGAGCCCTTGAGGCCGGCCGGGACCAGTTCGGTGACCTTCGCCGTCGTGCCCGCCTTGACCGTGACGGTCTTGGTGACCGGGGTGCCGCCGCCCGTGCCGGCCGAGGCGGTGACCTTGACCTGGGCCGCCTCGCCGGGCGCGGTCAGCGAGAGCGTCGAGCCCGCCGCGCGGTTGTCGGCGACGGTCGCGCGGGCGGCGATCGGGGCCGTGGCCGGGATGAACGCGACCTCCTGCTTGTCGCCCTTGCCCCGCGTGACGCGCAGCGCCGCCACGAACGGGGTCGACTTCTTCGGGTCGGACGGGGTGAGCAGCAGGGAGCCGGTCTCGCCGCGGGTGAGGTCCGGGAGGTCGACGGAGGCGGTCATCCCCGACTTCACGTGCAGGGCCTGCGCGCTCGCCGGGACGATCGTGCCCGTCTCGCCGACCAGCTGGATCTTCAGCTCGGCGTCGTCCTCGCCGGGGGCGTACGCCACCAGGCGCACCGAGGTCGCGTCGGCGGGGATGCCGGGGAGGACGGCGGTGCCGGCCGGGTCGGCGGAGGCGGGGAGCCAGTCGCTGCCGAGCTTGTCGTCGGCGGCGCCGACGACCGCGCCGACACGGCCGCTGCGGGTCGTGACGTGCACGGTCACGTCGGCCGTGGGGGCCTGGCCGGTGAGCGTGGAGAGCAGGACGGGGACGCTGGAGTGGGCCGGGACGGGGATGCCCTCGGTCAGCTGCGACTTCAGCTCGCCCTCGGGGCCGTACAGCTGGATGTCGGCGACGGCCGCGCTGTCGTCCGGGTTGGTGAGGTGGACGTAGTCCTGGCGCTCCTTGGCCGTGGAGGCGGCCGGGAACCAGAAGTCGGTGTCGGGCGCGCCGCAGGCGACGCCGAGGAGGCCGCGCGCGCCGCCCGCGGTGACGACGGTGGTCTGCTGGACGGTCCAGCCGGGGGCGAGACCGCCGGTGGCCGCGCCCGTCAGGGCGGGGGCGGTGGGCCCGTTCGCCTCGGCGGCGACGGGCTCGCCGGGCTCGGTGACGGTGGCCGGGGCCTTGCCGGGCTTCTTCGCCGTGGTGCCGCCGGGGGTGGCGGCGGACGCGGCGGCCTTGAGCTCGGCCTTGGCGGTGGGAGCGGCGGAGCCGGAGCCCTTGGCCGACGAGCCCGCGGCCGGGGTGTACGACACGTAGTCCGTCTCGGCCACCTCGGAGCTGCTGGGCGCCGGGCACAGCAGGCTGGAGCGCTCCACGGGCAGCGTGGTCGGCGCCTTGGCCTCGGGGGCGGCGGAGCCGTCGGGGGCGGTCAGGGCGGCGAAGCCGGTGACGGCGGCGAGGGCGGTGGCGACCGCGATCAGGGAGAGGGTGGTGCGCTTCACTGGTTGCTGCTCCCGTCGGGACGCTGCTCGGTCTCGTAGCCGTACGCGTACGGGTCGTAGGCCTGCTGCTGGTCGTAGCCCTGCTGCGGGTACTGCTCGTAGCTCTGCTGGTCCTGCTGTTGCTGCGGGTCGTAGCCCTGCTGGGCGTACGGGTCGTACTGCTGCTGGGCGTACGGGTCGGTGCCGTACTCGGCGTACTGCTGGGGCTGCTGGTAGTACCCCTGCTGGGCGTACTGCTCCTGCTGCTGCCAGTCGGCGGCCGCGTACGGCTGCTCCTGGGGTACGGGGACGGGCTCGGGCTCGGCCTGCGCTTCGTACGCGGATGCCGCTGCCTGCTCCTCGCCCTGTTCCTGGGCGGCTTCGGCCTCCGCCGCCGCGCGGAGGCGGCGGGCCCGGCGGCCGTCGCCCTCCATCGCCTGGGCGGGGATGACGACCTCCTCGTCGGGCAGGTCGTCGTCGATCTCGCGGCGCCGCCCGGGCAGGGCGAGCACGAGCAGGACGACACCGAGGCCGACCTGGGTCCAGATCCACAGGGTGTGGGTGAACGGCTGGTCGTACGTGACGTCGAGCCGGCCGCCGTCGGCGGGCAGCTGGAAGCCCTGGGCCCAGTCGTCGACGGTGGTCTTCTCGAGCACCTTGCCGTCGAGGGTGGCGGTCCAGCCCTCGTCGGCGCGGTCGGCGATGCGCAGGACGCGGCCCGCCGGGCCTGCGGGGATCTCCGTGTGCACCTCGACGGGGCCCGCGGCGACGGCGACCGGCTTGGCCGCCTGCTCGACGCCACCCCCGGCCTCGGCCGGCTGCTCGGCCGGCTTCGCGTCGCCGGCCTTCGGGGCGGGGACGATCATCGCGCGGGCGACCTCGCGGTCGACGCGCCAGAGCGCGCTGCCGTCGAGCTGGCTGAGCCTGCTGAGGCCGGGGGTGGCGTCGAGGACGCGGCCCATCTCGCGCGGCGACCCGTCCCGTACGAGGACGTAGCGGATCGCGAAGCCGCTGAGCTCTTCGGTCTGGTCGGCGCCGGAGCCCGCCACCAGGTGCGAGACGACCTTGTCGAGGCGGGTGTCGCCGCCGCCCGTGGCGGCCAGTTCGGCGTCGCCGAGGCGGCCGCCGGAGCCGCGGACCAGGGTGTAGGCGACCTCGCCGGGCGAGCTGCCGCCGAGGACGAGGGTGCGGGGCTGGTCGCGGGTGTCGCTCTCCTCGGCGACGAACGCCGGGACCTGGACCGGGTCGCGCCGGGTCAGCGGGCCGTCGGCGCCGCCGATCATCCAGCCGCCGGCGGCCACGACCGGGCCGAGCGCGGCGGCGAGCGCGATGAGCGCGGCGACCGGCTGGCGCCAGCCGAAGCCGTGCGCGGCGACGCGGGTACGGCCGTACTCGGCGCCGATCATGCCGGCGGCGAGCAGCGCCGTGCCGTAGACGAGGGTGGCGGGCCCGGCCCAGCCGGTGCCGCCGGCGCCGTTGGAGAGCGCGGCGAAGAGGAGGCCGACGAGGGCTGCGGTCCAGGCGGCGAGGACGGCGAACCGGCGCTCCTCGCGCAGCAGTCCGGCCAGGGCGGCGAGGACGATGCCGATGAGGAGGAGGCCGCCGGTGGTGCCCGGGCCGCCGGGGCTGATCCCGAGCAGGTCGAGGGCGGAGGCCGTGCCCGTACGGATGTCGAGGCCGGCCTCGCGCAGGAAGGCGGAGGGGCTGGTCAGGAGGGAGAGCGACCAGGGGGCGAGGACGAGGATCGGGGTGCCGACGGTGGCGAGGAAGCGCAGGCCGTAGGCGGCGATGTCGTCGCGGCGCAGGACGAGCACGGCGATGCCGAGGACGACGGCGATCGGCCAGACGATGGGCGTGAACGCCATCGTGAACGTCAGCAGGAAGGTGTACGCCCAGGTGGCGCGCCAGCTGCCGCGACCCCCCTGGCCGCCGAAGCCGTGGGCGGCGACGGCCGCGCGGGCGATGAGCGGGAGCAGGATCGCGAGGACGGCGGTGCCGAGGCGGCCGGCGGCGAGCGCGCCGGTGGCGGCGGGCAGGAAGGCGTACGCGATGGCGCCCCAGGCGCGCAGGAGAGCGGACTCGACGATCGGGCGGGCGGCGAAGTAGGCGGTGAAGCCGGCCAGCGGGACCGAGCAGACGAGCAGCACGGTGAGCGCGAAGGAGGTGGAGCCGAGGAAGAGCGCGGAGAGTCCGGCGAGCACGGCGAGGTAGGGCGGCGCGGTCTGGGTGCCGCCGGTGCCGAGGGCGTGCCAGCTGTCGGCGTACCGCCCCCAGAGCTCGGAGACCGTGTCGGGGGCCGGCAGCAGGGCGCCGCCCGCGAGGGAGCCGCCGCCGAACAGACCGCGGCAGGCGACGACGGAGATGACGAGGAGGAGCGCGAAGAGTACGGGCCCGGGCTTGCGCGCGATCTTCTTCAGCCGGGCGAACTGCTCGATCTCGAGGAAGTCGGCGTCGTCGCCGCCGGGTCCTGACTCGACGGCGCCGTGGCGCGAGCCGCCGGAATCGGCGTCGGAGCCGCCGAAGTTCGCGACGACCTGCTCGGCGGCGGCGCGGATGGTGGCGCCGGGCGGCGGGAAGAGCGGGCGGAGTTCGCTCGCTGCTACGGCCGGGTTCTTGCGGCGCCTGCGCGCGGCGAGGATCTTCTCGGGGCGCAGCAGGGTGGCGAAGAGGCCCATGACCTCGTCGACGGCCTGGCCGGGGACCTTGCCGACGAGGTAGGCGAGGGTACGCAGGAGGGTGCCGACGACGAGCCGGAGCAGGACGTACGGCAGAGTGGCGCCGCGGCTGTTGGCGAGCAGGGTGTAGACGGCGCCGGCCTTGTCGACGCGGTGCGGGTTGGCGACCGAGCGGCCGGCGCAGTCGACGGTGCGGCGTTCGCGGGCGGAGGCCTCGGCGTGCCGCAGGACGGCGTCGGGCGCGACGAGGACGCTGTGTCCCGCGGCGTGGGCGCGCCAGCACAGGTCGACGTCGTCGCGCATGAGGGGCAGGCGGCGGTCGAAGCCGCCGAGCTCCTCGAAGACGTCGCGGCGGATGAGCATGCCGGCGCTGGAGACGGAGAGGACGGAGCGGACCTGGTCGTGCTGGCCCTGGTCCTGCTCGCGGCGGTCGAGGCCGGTCCAGCGGCGGCCGCTGCGGGCGATGGAGACGCCGGCTTCGAGCAGCTGCCTGCGGTCGTACCAGCCGCGGAGCTTGGGGCCGACGACGGCGGCGTACGCGTCCCCGTCGGCGACGCGCAGGAGTTCGGCGAGGGCGTCGGGCTCGGGGGCGCAGTCGTCGTGGAGCAGCCAGAGCCACTGCACGGGCTCGCCGTGCGGGAGTTCGGGCAGGTCGTAGGCCTCGTCGCTCCAGGTCCTGCTGACCGGGTCCCAGCCGCTGGGGCGCTTCAGGTACGTGAGTTCCTCGGGGCCGAGCACGGGCGCGGTGCGGGCGGCCTCCTCGACGGCGGCGCCGAAGCCCGTACGGCGGGCCAGGTGCAGCACCCGGTCGGCGCCGATCGACTCGGCGAGCAGCCGGGCGGAGTCGTCGGCGCTGCCGGTGTCGGCGGCGATGACGTTCTGCACGGGGCGTTCCTGCGCGAGCAGCCCGGCGAGGGCGTCCGGCAGCCACCGGGCGCCGTCGTGGGCGACGAGCACGGCGGTGACGACGTGTCGTGGGAACTCAGGAGTTGAGGACATCGAGGTACGGGCCCTCCGGCCGGGGGGGTCGCCCGCGAGGGGCGTGGGTGCGTCTCGGACGGGGCCCCACACTAACGGCTGGCAGGAAAAGGGTCCGCCCCCTGTGGACAGAGCACAGGGGGCGGACCGTTCGATGTGTACGGGTGTGCGTGGTTCGGCGGGTGGGTCCTCCCGGTGGGTCGTACCGGTCGGCGGTGCCTGTCGTGGCCGTGGGGCCCGCGGCGCCCGTGGTGCCGAAGCCGTCGGGTCAGACGGCGGCCTTCTTCAGGCGGCGACGTTCTCTTTCGGAAAGACCGCCCCAGATCCCGAACCGTTCGTCGTTCTGCAGGGCGTACTCCAGGCATTCGGAGCGGACCTCGCAGGCGAGGCAGACCTTCTTGGCCTCGCGGGTCGAGCCGCCCTTCTCGGGGAAGAAGGACTCGGGATCGGTCTGGGCGCACAGCGCGCGCTCCTGCCAGCCGAGTTCCTCGTCCGCGTCCTCGACCAGCAGTTCCTGGAACAACTCGGTCATGTGCGCCCCTCGTCTGTCTTCGCGTCCCCGTGATGTTGCCGTTACCGATTCCGGCCGAACGACACGAGTGAAATTACAAGTTCGTGCTCTGTGCGAGTCAAGCCGGAATCTGCTATTGGGCCCGGTATTCACTCTGCGGAACCAAGGCTATGCGGAAAGTGTTCAAATCACCAAAAACCTGACACATGCCACTGGCCTGGCCGCACCGTCCTCTCTCGTAGCACTCACAGAGAGAGACGCCCGGAGCGTGGATCTTGTTGCGATCCAGCCACGGAAGCGATCCGGATCACAGTCTGATCACGAGATGCCAGCCGCGTTTACGGGCACGGATGTTGCGCCATGTCTCCTGCTCGGCGACTGAACAAACCTTTCTCCAGGCGATGTAACCGGATGAGGTGAAACATTCCACCCAAAACGGGCATTGAGTTGACAGTCGGGTGGCCCGCCCGTCACCTTTGATGTCATGCCAGCGACCTCAGCGCCCTCCGCGACCCACGCCCGTGGGTACCGCAGCGCTGTCCAGGCGCGCTGTTGCTGTTGCTGTTCCAGCTGTTGATGCCTCCGAGCTCCAGCGCCTTCTCCACGCGTCTCCCGCGTTGCCCCGCGTGACCCCTTGCACGACTCCTGTGTGACCCCCCTGCACGACTTCTGTTACTGCCGAGGAACCACCGCACCCATGAACAGCGACAGCGACCTTCAGATCGCCGGCGACATCCTCGAGGTCCCCCACCTCCTGCAGCCCGCCCGCGAGCACCCCACCACCGTGGCCGAGTTCGTCGGCCTCGCCCGCTCCATCGCCGCCGACCGCGCGCAGTGGGCCCCGCACGTCGAGTACGACGCCACCACCCGCTGGTACCACCGGCTGCGCACCGGACCCGGCTACGAGGTCTGGCTGCTCTCCTGGGTGCCCGGCCAGGGCAGCGGTCTGCACGACCACGGCGCCTCGTCCGGCGTCCTGACCGTCCTCCAGGGCGAACTGACGGAGCGTACGGAGCGGGGCGTACGGAAGCTCGACGGGGGCGCGACCCGGGTCTTCGCGCCGGGGTACGTCCACGAGGTCGTCAACGACTCCCTCGAACCGGCGGTCAGCCTGCACGTGTACTACCCGGGCCTGACATCGATGCCCATGCACGAGTCGCTGCGCGCCCAGTGCGCACCGGTCGCCGCCCCGACCGCCCACGGTGTCGTACCGGCCTGACAAGCCCTCCCGTCGCCCGACCACCGCCCCTCAAAGGTGCAGGCTGCGCCTGACAGACTGTCCGCATGCGCATTGTGGTTCTGGCCGGTGGCATCGGTGGTGCCCGCTTCCTTCGCGGCCTCAAGCAGGCCGCGCCGGACGCGGAGATCACGGTCGTCGGCAACACCGGTGACGACATCCATCTCTTCGGGCTCAAGGTCTGCCCCGACCTCGACACGGTGATGTACACCCTCGGCGGTGGCATCAACGAGGAACAGGGCTGGGGCCGTGAGGACGAGTCCTTCACCGTGAAGGAGGAGCTCGCGGCGTACGGGGTGGGGCCGGAGTGGTTCGGCCTCGGCGACCGCGACTTCGCGACGCACATCGTCCGTACGCAGATGCTGGCCGCGGGCTATCCGCTGAGCGCGGTCACCGAGGCGCTGTGCGCGCGCTGGCAGCCGGGCGTACGGCTGCTGCCGATGTCCGACGACCGCGTCGAGACGCACGTCGCCATCGAGGTCGACGGCGAGTCGCGGGCGGTGCACTTCCAGGAGTACTGGGTGCGACTGCGGGCGTCCGTGGACGCCCAGGCCGTGGTCGCGGTCGGCGCGGAGGCGTCGAAGCCGGCGCCGGGCGTCCTGGAGGCGATCGCGGAGGCGGACGTCATCCTGTTCCCGCCGTCCAACCCGGTCGTGTCGGTCGGCACGATCCTGTCCGTGCCGGGCATCCGCGAGGCGATCGCCGAGGCGGACGTGCCGGTGGTCGGCCTCTCCCCCATCGTCGGCGACGCGCCGGTACGGGGCATGGCGGACAAGGTCCTCGCGGCGGTGGGCGTGGAGTCCACGGCCTCCGCGGTGGCCCGGCACTACGGCTCGGGGCTGCTCGACGGCTGGCTGGTCGACACGGTCGACGCGGGCGCGGTGGCGGACGTCGAGTCGGCGGGGATCCGCTGCCGGGCGGTGCCGCTGATGATGACGGACCTGGACGCGACGGCAGCGATGGCGCGGGAAGCGCTGGCGCTGGCGGAGGAGGTCCGGGGATGAGGGGGGCTGCGGGGGGCGCTTCGGGGGGCTCGGACGGCTCGGGCGGTGCTTCGGGGGGCTTGGGCGGCTCGGGCGGTGCTTCGGAGGGCTTGGGCGGCGGCTCGGGCGGTGCTTCGGGGGGCCTGGACGGTGTGCCTGGTTTTCGGGTGTGGGCGCTCTCCGGGTTGCCCGAGGTCAGGGCCGGCGACGATCTCGCCAAGTTGATCGCCTCCGTCTCCCCCGCGCTCCTGGACGGGGACGTCCTGCTCGTGACCTCGAAGATCGTGAGCAAGGCCGAGGGGCGGGTGATCGCCGCCGACGACCGCGAGGAGGCGATCGACGCCGAGACCGTACGGGTCGTGGCGCGTCGCGGCACGCTGCGGATCGTCGAGAACCGGCAGGGGCTTGTGATGGCCGCCGCCGGGGTCGACGCCTCCAACACCCCTGCCGGGACAGTGCTGTTGCTGCCCGTCGACCCGGACGCCTCGGCCCGCGCGATCCGCGAGGGGCTGCGGGACACCCTCGGCGTCGACGTCGGCGTCGTCGTCACGGACACCTTCGGGCGGCCCTGGCGCACGGGACTCACCGACGTGGCCATCGGCGCCGCCGGCGTGCGCGTCCTCGACGACCTGCGCGGGGGGACGGACGCGTACGGCAATCCGCTCAGCGCCACGGTCGTCGCCACGGCGGACGAGCTGGCCGCCGCCGGTGACCTCGTGAAGGGGAAGGCGAGCGGGCTGCCGGTCGCCGTCGTGCGCGGGCTGCCGCACGTCGTGGACGGTTCCGTCGAGGAGGGCGCCCGGGCGCTGGTGCGCGGGGCGGCCGACGACATGTTCCGGCTCGGGACGTCGGAGGCGGTACGGGAGGCGGTGACCCTGCGGCGTACGGTCCGGGAGTTCACCGACGAGCCCGTGGATCCCGGCGCCGTACGGCGTGCGGTCGCGGCCGCCGTCACGGCCCCGGCGCCGCACCACACGACGCCGTGGCGGTTCGTGCTCCTGGAGTCGGAGGCCTCGCGGGTCCGGCTGCTCGACGCGATGCGGGACGCGTGGATCGCGGACCTGCGGCGGGACGGCAAGTCGGAGGAGTCCATCGCCAAGCGGGTGCGCCGCGGGGACGTGCTGCGGAACGCGCCGTACCTCGTGGTGCCGTGTCTCGTCATGGACGGCTCGCACCACTACGGCGACCCGCGCCGGGACGCCGCCGAGCGCGAGATGTTCGTGGTCGCGGCGGGCGCGGGCGTCCAGAACTTCCTGGTGGCGCTCGCGGGCGAGCGGCTGGGGTCGGCGTGGGTGTCCTCGACGATGTTCTGCCGTGACGTCGTACGCGAGGTCCTCGGGCTCCCGGAGGACTGGGACCCGATGGGCGCGGTCGCGGTGGGCCACGCGGCGGCGCCGCCGAAGGAGCGGGCGGTGCGGCAGGCGGGTCGGTTCATCGAGGTGCGGTAGCGCGTCGATCCGGTTGGCGCTCAGAGGGCCGCGATGTTGCCCGGGGTCATGCGCGGTGCCCTGCGCGGTGGGGTCTGGCCGCTGAGGAGGATGAGGCGGGCCGCGCGGTGGCGTTGGCCCGCGTACGGGGCGAGCAGTTCGAGCATGGCCGCGTCGTCGGTGGTGCGGTCGCCCGCGAGGGCGTAGCCGACGATGCCGGGCAGGTGGTAGTCGCCGACGGTGACCGCGTCCGGGGCGCCGTTGCTGCGCTGGACCGTCTCGGCGGAGGTCCAGGGGCCGATGCCGGGGATCAACTCCAGGCGCTGCTGGGCCTGTTCGGGGTCCATGGTCGCGGCTTCCTCCATGCGGGCAGCGACCTTGGTGGCGCGCAGGACGGTGGCGGCGCGTTTGTTGTCGACGCCGGCACGGTGCCATTCCCAGGACGGGATCAGGGACCAGGTGCGGGGGTCGGGCATGACGTGGAGGCGGTGCTGCTCGCCGGGGCCGGGGGCCGGTTCTCCGTACTTGCGTACGAGCAGGCGCCAGGCTTGATAGGCCTCGGCCGTGGTGACCTTCTGCTCCAGGATCGAGGGGATCAGCGACTCCATCACCAGGCCCGTGCGGGTCAGCCGGAGGCCGGGGCGGCGGCGGTGCGTGGCGGCGAGGAGGCGGTGGCGGGGGACGAAGGCGGTGGGGTCGTCGTCGGCGCCGAGGAGTTGGGGGAGGCGGTCGAGGAGCCACTGCGCGCCGGGGCCCCAGGCTTCGGCCTCTGCGTGGCCCTCGCTCCTGCGGAGGGCGACGCGGAGGGTGCCGGGGCCTTCCGGGGTGCGGGTCGCGCGCCAGACGGAGCCGTCGGGGGTGGTACGGAAGGTGGGGTCGCCGACGCCTCGGCGGAGGGGGCCGAGGATGAGGCCCAGCTCCACGGGGGCCGTGGGGGTATAGCGGCGGGTCGTCCCGCCCGTGGTGGGGGCGGGCTGTTGCGACGCGGGTACGGGGATGTGGCCGCCGCGCACGGTGGTGCGGGTCGTGGGGGTACGGGGTGCGAAGCGGCCGGCCATGTGTATGAGCGTAGCGGGGCCCTCTGGCGGGCGGGCCTGACAGGGCACCGCCCCCGTGGGCACCTGCCCCAGGGGCGGAAGCGCCCGCAAGGGCGCCGTCCCGTTGTGCCCACCCGTCCCGCCCAGCGGGACGATTGCCCACAACGGGGGGCCGTCGGCTACTGGTCCGACGAGAAGCGGATCGCGCCTGGGGGGAGCGTGGTGTTGCACCAGATGCGGATGCCTTCGCGGAGTTCGTTGTCCGCGCCTACGTGCGCGCCGTCGCCGATGACCGCGCCGGTGAGGATCGTGCGGGCTCCGATGCGGGCGCCTGCGCCGATCAGGGAGTCGGTGATCACCGCGCCCGGTTCCACGATCGCGCCCTCGTGCAGCGTCGAGCCCGTGACGCGGGCGCCCTCGCCGACCACCGCGCCCGCGCCGACGACCGTGCCGCCCGTGAGCTTGGCGTCCGGGGCCACGCGGGCCGTCGGCAGGACCAGGCGGTCGCCGCAGCGGCCCGGGACCGCCGGGGACGGGGCATGGCCCAGGACCAGGTCGGCCGAGCCGCGGACGAACGCCTGGGGCGTGCCCAGGTCCAGCCAGTAGGTCGAGTCCACCAGGCCCTGGAGGTGGGCCCCGGCAGCCAGCAGCTCCGGAAACGTTTCGCGTTCCACCGAGACCGGGCGGCCCGTCGGGATCGTGTCGATGACCGAGCGGCGGAAGACGTACGCCCCCGCGTTGATCTGGTCGGTCACGATCTCCTCGGGCGTCTGCGGCTTCTCCAGGAACGCCGTCACCCGCCCGGTCGGGTCCGTCGGGACCAGGCCGAACGCCCTCGGGTCCTCGACCCGCGTCAGGTGCAGCGAGACGTCCGCGCCCGAGGCGTCGTGCGTGGCGACCAGGGCACGGATGTCCAGGCCGGTCAGGATGTCGCCGTTGAAGACGAGCACCGGCTCGTCCGGGCCCGCGTGCAGGCGCGAGGCGACGTTGCGGATCGCGCCGCCCGTGCCGAGCGGCTCCTCCTCGGTGACGTACTCCAGGCTGAGCCCCAGCGACGAACCGTCCCCGAAGTGCGGTTCGAAGACCTCCGCGAGGTACGAGGTGGCCAGGACCACATGGTCCACCCCCGCCGCCTTCGCCCGTGCCAGCTGGTGCGTCAGGAACGGCACGCCCGCCGCCGGGACCATCGGCTTCGGTGTGTTCACCGTCAGGGGCCGTAGCCGTGTGCCCTTGCCACCGACCAGGAGGATCGCTTCTGTCACCTGTCGTCTCTGCTTCCTGTCCGGGGCCGGTCTCATCGCCCGTACGGGCTCGTTTCGCTCGTCTGGGCGATATGACCGGTCAGTTTATGCAGATGGTCGGACCGGCGGCCGCATCACGGCCGCCCCTGGTACTTCGCCGAGGCGGTACGGGCGGTGCCGAGCTTCCCGTAGAGGCGGGCTCCGGGGCAGGCCGTGGCGTAACCGTCACGGTGTCCGGCGATGGTGTTGAACTTGACCTTCGTGCCCTTCTTGTACCGGTTCCCACCGCCCGAGGTGAGCGTCGCCTTCCCCTTCGGATTCCCCCCGTGCAGCCCCAGCTTCCATGCGGTCAGCCGCGCGATCGCCGTCGTCACGGCGGCCGGCGGAGTGCTCGAACTGAAGGTGCCGAGGACGGCGATGCCCATGCTGTTGGTGTTGAAACCGAGCGTGTGGGCGCCGAGGACCGGCTTGCCCACTCCCCCGGCGCGGCCTTCGTAGATGTTTCCGCACTTGTCGACGGCGAAGTTGTAGCCGAAGTCGCGCCAGCCGCTGCTCTGGGTGTGGTACCGGTAGATACTGCGCAATACGGAGGGCGCCTGCTTGCAGGTGTAGTTGTTGCCGGTCGCGCTGTGATGGACGAAGGCGGCCTTGACCGACTTGGTGTAGACGAAGCCCCGCTCGCGCAGCTTCTCGTTCGCCCCCCAGCCCTTGCGCGTGATGATCTTCGGGCGCGGCCCGATGTACGGCTTCGCCGCGGCCGCCGCCGGGATCACGGCCGTACCGACCGGGGCGAGCTGCGCGTTGACGGAGAACGCCGCCGCCTCCTCGACCGTCGGACCCCGGTGGGTCGTGCGGGTCGTGTGGGTCGCTCGGGTCATGGGGGCTTTGTCGTCCAGCGCGCCGGACCGGTCCGGTGCGCCCTCCGGCGCCCGTTCCTCCCCCGGATCCACCAGTTCGAGGCGGAGGCCCGTGGGAAGCGGTTCGGTCGGGCCTCGGTCCGCGCCGCTGCCGTCCACCGGCCGTACGCGGATCTCGACGCCGTCCGAGTCGCCGACCCACAGCGGCGCAGTGGACCCGCGGACCGCCGCCGCCGCGGCCTCGGCGGTGCCGGGATCGGCCCCGTGTTCGTCGTTGTGGGTCTCCAGCTCCTGCCACGCCGACCACTCCCCGCTCCCGGTCGCCCGGGTGCGGACCTGGACCGTGCCGTGCAGGTGGGCGTGGGCGTCGTCCCAGACGACGCCGACGAGGGAGAAGGGTCTGACGTCCCTTCGGGTCAGCCCCTGCGCCGCGCCGGCGGTGCCGGGCGAGCCGATGGCCCGACGGTCGTCCCGTAGGGGGGCGAGGGGCAGGGACTGGGTGGACCCGGCGACTTCCACGTCCGGTCTCGCGGGGTACGCGGCCGGCTTGTGCGACGCCGCCGGCGTCGCGAGGGACAACGGCAGGGCGAGCGCCGCCGCGCACGTGACGGCGATCGAGGAGGCGAGGTAGGCACGCATGTAAGGGATCGTCCGCACCCCGGGCGCGTTCCGCTCGGTGGGATCCGGGCCGGAAACTGACGGCGCGTCGGTCCGACCGGAGGACGGCGTCACCGGTACGGCGGGTCCCCGCACCCCCGCCCGCGTACCCTTGCCCGCGTGAACGCCAGCGACCGCACCCCCGCCGACCTGCTGCGATCCGCGCTCGCCGCGGACCCCGCCCGCCCCTTGGTCACCTTCTACGACGACGCCACCGGTGAGCGCGTCGAATTGTCCGTGGCCACCTTCGCCAATTGGGTGGCCAAGACGGCCAATCTGCTCCAGGGCGAGCTGTCCGCCTCCCCCGGCGACCGCCTCGCTCTTCTGCTGCCCGCGCACTGGCAGACCGCCGCGTGGCTGCTGGCCTGCTCCTCGGTCGGCGTGGTCGCCGAGTTCGGCGGCGACCCGGCGGACGCCGACTACGTCGTCGCCGGGCCGGACGGTCTCGACGCCGGGCTCGCCTGCTCCGGGGACCGGATCGCGCTCTCCCTCGCCCCGCTGGGCCGCCGCTTCCCCGCCGCGCCCGCCGGGTACGCGGACTACGCGGTGGAGGTACCGAGCCAGGGTGACCGGTTCGCCCCGTTCGTCCCCGTGGACGCGGACGCCCCCGCGCTCCTCGTCGACGGCACGGAACTGACGGGCGCCCAGCTGGTCGAGCGGGCCCGCGCGGACGCCGAGGCCCTCGGCCTCGCCCCCGGGTCACGGCTGCTCTCGGGGCGTCCGTACGACGGCTGGGACGGGCTCTCCGCCGGGCTGTACGCGCCGCTGGCGGCCGGGGCGTCCGTCGTCCTGTGCCGGAACCTGGACCAGCTGGCCCCCGAGTCGCTCGACAAGCGGGTGGAGAGCGAGCGCGTCACCGCGACCGCCGTATGACCACCCGCTGACGCTCCACCTGTCCCACCCGTTCCACCCGTATGGCGCACCGACTCGCCGAGTCCCCGGGTCCGTGCGTCAACTCCGGTACATGATCGGCGGGTACGCACCCCTCCCGCACAACCATGCGTCCGGTTCGGCCGTCCCACTCTTCGAACGGCGGCTCCCGGGCGCGCCGCCGACGCCGTGAAGGATGGACTCAGACGTGACGGACAGTGCCGGCACGCCCGCCGAACCGGAGGCGGAACCGGAGACCGAACCGGAGACCCCGCGCAAGCGTCACTGGTTGCGCTGGACGGCTCTCGGGTGCTCGGTCGTCGTCCTCGCCGCGGCGGGTACCGGCTGGTGGCTCTACCGCAAGCTCGACAACAACATCACCACCGACACCGACGCCGCCGCCGAACTGCGCGCGTACGACAAGGAGCGGCCCACCGCGGTCGCGATGGGCGCGCAGAACATCCTGCTCATCGGCTCCGACACCCGGACCGGGGCGGGCAACACCAAGTACGGCAAGGACAAGGGCACCCAGCGCTCGGACACGACGATCCTGCTGCACATCGCGGCGGGGCGGTCGAGTGCGACGGCCGTGTCGATTCCGCGTGACCTGATGGTGAACATGCCGAGTTGCAGGACGAAGGGCGGAAAGCGGACCGGGGAAGTGTTCGCCCAGTTCAATTCCGCCTTCGAGATCGGCGGCACGGCGTGCACGATCCGTACCGTCGAGCGGCTGACCGCGATCCGGATCGACCACCACATGGTGATCGACTTCCGGGGCTTCAAGAAGATGGTCGACGCCGTCGACGGCGTGGAGATCTGTCTGAAGGAGCCGATCGACGACAAGGACGCCAAGCTGAAGCTGCCGGCCGGGCGCCAGACGCTCCACGGCGAGCAGGCGCTGGGCTTCGTACGGGCCCGCAAGACGCTGGGCAACGGCAGCGACACGGAACGCATGGACCGCCAGCAGCAGTTCCTGGGCGCGCTGGTCAACAAGGTGCAGAGCAACGGCGTGCTGCTGAATCCGACCCGGCTCTACCCGGTCCTGGACGCGGCGACGAAGTCGATCACGACCGACCCGGGGCTCGACTCGCTGCGGGACCTGTACGACCTGGCGCGGTCGATGCGGGCGATCCCCACGGAGAAGGTGCAGTTCCTCACGGTGCCGCGGCGGCCGTACTCGTACGACGCGAACCGGGACGAACTCGTACAACCTGAAGCGAGCCAACTCTTCAAGCGGCTACGGGAGGACAAGCCCGTCACCGTCGCTCCGGGCGCCGAGCCCTCGCCGTCCCCGGGCGCGAGCGGAGGCGGAGCGAGTCCGTCCGCGAGCCGGGGCCCGGACCAGGTCAGCGACGGGAAACCGGACGACGCGAGCTCTCCGAGCGCGGCACCGACCCCGACTTTCACGGGGCGCAGCGCGGCGGAGGGAGCGTGCTCCTAGGGGATGGACGAGTGGCGGAAAAGTGACCGGTGAGTAAAAGGGAGTCCAAGGAGTTCGGGGGGATGGCGGTGACGGAAGAGGTTTGGGCAAATTGCCCAGTTGTAAGGGCCGTGGAATTTGTCACGGACGTCGCCCCACGCTGAACTGGGCGGATAGTGTGACGCGATCCGGTGCGTCCGACCGCGTGGTCGCGCACTCAACGGATCGAACGACCGAGCGCCTGCCGGGGGAGGCGCCTCGCGTGGCACCGACGGAGGATTCAAGTAACCGTGGACGCGCACAGCCGTGGACAGGCGGATGAGATCGACCCCGCCGACCAGTGGGTCCTCAACCCGCAGACAGGCAACTACGAACTGCGACTGAACCACTCCGCTGGGCAGTCCCAGCCGCAGTCGCCGTCGCAGTCCCGTCCGCGCGGCGCCACGCCTCCGGGTCCGAGAACCCCCCAGGGGTCCCGCTCCGGTCAGCGCTCCCGTACGACCGGCACGCCGACCGGCGCGCCCGCCGAGACGCCCGTCCCCGGCCAGCGCCGCCGCCGCGCCCCCGAGGGGCCCGCGGGCGGCGTCCCGCAGCAGGGCCGGCGCAAGCGCAAGAACGCGAAGTCCCGCAAGAAGAAGGTCCTGCTGTGGACCGGCGGGGCGATGGCCTTCGTGCTCGTGGGCGGCGCGGTGGGCGCGTACGCGTACTACGACCATCTCAACGGGAACATCAACAAGGTCGACGTGGTCGGCGCGCAGAGCACGGGCTTCAAGAAGGACCAGGCCGTCAACATCCTGCTGATCGGCACGGACAAGCGGACCGGCGACGGCAACCAGGGCTACGGCGACAAGAACAGTCCCGGCCACGCCGACACCACGATCCTCTTCCACGTCTCCAAGGACCGGACGAACGCCACGGCGATGTCCATCCCGCGCGACCTGAAGACCGAGATCCCCGAGTGCCAGACGAAGATGCCGGACGGGACGATCAAGACGATCCCGGGCCAGACCGACGAGCGGTTCAACGTCAGCCTCGGCCAGTCCGACCGCGACCCCGGCTGCACGATGCGTACGGTCAAGCAGCTCACCGGGCTGACCGTCGACCACTTCATGATGGCCGACTTCAACGCCGTCAAGGAGATGACGACGGCCGTCGGCGGCGTGAAGGTCTGTCTGGTGAAGCCGGTCAAGGACAAGGACTCCAAGCTCAACCTGCCGGCCGGCGAGTCGACCATCCAGGGCGAGCAGGCCCTCGCCTTCGTCCGTACCCGCCACAGCTTCGGCAACGAGAGCGACCTCGACCGGATCAAGATCCAGCAGCAGTTCCTCTCCTCGATGATCCGGCAGATGAAGTCGGACGAGACCCTGACCAGTCCGAGCAAGCTGCTCGACCTCGCCGAGGCGGCCACGAACGCGCTGACCGTCGACTCCGGCATAGGCAGCATCGGGAAGCTGAAGTCCCTCGGCGAGGAACTCGCCAAGATCGACACGAAGAACATCACGTTCACGACGCTGCCGGTCATCGACAACCCCGCCGAGAAGATCAAGGCGACGGTCGTGCCCGACCCGACCAAGGCGCCGCAGCTCTTCGCGATGCTGAAGTCCGACACCTCGCTCACCGAGGTGAAGAAGCAGCAGCAGGACGCCAAGAACGCCCAGGCCGCCCTGTTGAAGGGCACCCGCTCCACCGCGCGCGAGGTGCGCGTCGACGTCTACAACGGCAGCGGCATCACGGGCGCCGCGCAGTCGACGATCAACTGGCTGCAGAACGAGCAGGGCGTCACCAGGTCCAGCAACAAGAGCAACGCCCCCGAGAAGGCGGCGAAGACCACGCTCGAATACGCACCGAACCAGGCCGCTCAGGCCCGCAAGCTCGCGGACATGATGGGCCTGCCCGCCACGGCGCTCAAGCCGGGCACGCAGAACGCCGAGGCGCTCGCACCCATGACGCTCGTCCTCGGCTCCGACTTCAAGGGCGCGGGGGTGCCCATCACCGGTCCGGCAAAGGCGCCGGAGGGTGCTCAGACCGCAGACAAGAAGGTGTGCGCCGAGTGACCCGGAAACACCGGGCTTCGGCGCGCTCCTGAGGAGGGGGACCAGGGGTGGGACAGAACAGCGTGCGTGGGGAGGGGACCCGGGGTCGCGTTCCGCACGCCCGCGAATTGGGCTGGGACGAGAGTCTCTACGGGGACGAGGGCGAACCGGGGCCGGGCGACCGTGCTTCGGGCGACCGTGCTTCGGGCAACCAGCGTGCGGGTGACGGGACTTCGGGCGCCAGCGCTTCCGGCGACGGGGACCCGAGCGGTCCCGGGCGGAGCGCCGGCGAAGGCCGTGCGAGCCACCGGCGCAAAGGGCCGCGCAGGCGCGCCAAGAAGAGCGGCAAACGCAAGGTGCTGCGCTGGGTCGCCGCGACCCTGTCGTTCCTGATACTTGGGACGGCTGCCGCCGGATACCTGTACTACCAGCACCTCAACGGCAACATCCGCGGTGGCAGCCGCGCCGGTGGCGACAGCGGTGTGAAGAAGGCCGCGCCGAACGCGCTCGGCGACACCCCGCTCAACATCCTGCTGATCGGTTCCGACAGCCGCGCCGACGACAAGAACGTGGCGCTGGGCGGCGGAAAGAACGAGCGGGACCGCAAGGCCCTCGCCGATGTGCAGATGCTCTTGCACATCTCGGCGGACCGCAAGAACGCCAACATCATCTCGATCCCGCGCGACACGATCGTCAGGATCCCCGCGTGCAAGGACGGGGAAAAGCAGTACGCCGAGACGACCACCAGCCCCATCAACGAGACCCTGGCCCGCGGCGGTCCCGGCTGCACGCTCACCACCTGGGAGAGCATCACCGGGGTCTACATCGACCACTGGATGATGGTCGACTTCGCCGGTGTCGTCGCCATGGCGGACGAGGTCGGCGGCGTTCCGGTCTGTGTGAAGACCGGCGTCCACGACAGGTCGACCCGGCAGGTGAAGGGCGGTTCCGGCCTGAAGCTGCCGCAGGGGACCACCGAGATCAAGGGCGAGCAGGCGCTCCAATGGCTGCGCACCCGGCACGCGTTCGGCAGCGACCAGAACCGCGCCAAGGCCCAGCACATGTACATGAACGGCATGATGGAGAAGCTCCAGAGCCAGAACGCCTGGACCGACACCGGACGCCTCATGGGCCTGGCCGAGACCGCCACCGAGGCGCTTCAGGTCTCCGACGAGATCCGTTCCGTGTCGAAGCTCTTCGACCTCTCCATGCAGCTCAAGAACGTGAAGCTGGACCGCCTCACGACGGCGACGGTCCCCACCACCGAGTGGACCCAGGACCGGAACAAGCTCGTCATGGTGCCGAGCGCCGCCGACAAGATCTGGTCGATGCTCCGCGACGACGTCGCCTTGGACAAGAACGGTGACCCGGCCGGCGCCAAGCCGACCGCCTCCGCGAAGCCGAAGCCGCAGGGCCCGACGGCCGCCGCGCCCGGAACGCTCGCGATCACGGTCGTCAACGGCACGGCCGGCGACGGCGCGGCGCCCACGGAGGGCCGGGCCGGTGCGATGGAGGAGACCCTGAAGGGCAAGGGGTTCACGCAGGCGGACGCCTCGCGGAGCGCCGAGCCCCGCAAGGACACCGTCGTCAAGTACCCGAAGTCCGGCGGCGATCAGGGCAAGGCGGACGCGCTGTCCGTGGCCAAGGCGCTCGGTCTGCCCGACACGGCGGTCCGCGCGGACGCGACGGCGCAGAACATCACCCTCGTCATCGGCGCGGACTGGCGCGAGGGCGCCACGTACAAGAAGCCGAAGACCGAGGCGGGCGACCTGCCCGACGGCGCGGACGACAAGGTGAAGTGCATGGACGTCTACAGCGTCTACAAGTGGGACGGCAAGAGCTGACCCCCTCAGCGCGCGAGAACGGCGAACGGCCGAGCCCCGAGGGGCTCGGCCGTTCGCCGTTCTCGTACGAAGGTCCTTCGCGCGCGGACGCGTTCTCAGACCTGCGAGGCGCTCGTCGTCACCGCCGGGCGGCGGCTCGCGATGACCTTCTTCGCGAGGGCGCGCGGGCTCGTCAGGAAGCCGTAGCCCCAGGACATGTGCATCGTCGCGAGGGCCACCGGGATCTGCAGGCGGGCCTTGAGCGGGAGGCCCTTGCCCGCCGGGACCGAGCCCGCGGTGATCGCGGCCAGGTAGCCGGCCGGGATCAGGAAGCCGAGCGGGGTGAGCACCGCGCCGACCACGACACCGGCCGCGATCGCGCAGACGGCGGTCGGCGGGGCGAGGTAGCGGAGGTTGATCGAGCCCTGGTGGTAGCGGGCCACGACATGGCGCCAACGGCCGTAGTCCTTGTACTGCTTCGCCAGCGCGCGGACGCTGGGCCGCGGGCGGTACTGGACGCGCAGCTCGGGCGAGAACCAGATCAGGCCGCCCGCCTCGCGGATACGGAAGTTCAGCTCCCAGTCCTGGGCGCGGATGAACTCGATGTTGTAGCCGTCCTGCTGCTCCAGGGCCTCGCGGCGGAAGACACCCAGGTACACGGTCTCGGCCGGGCCCGCCTGGCCGCCGGTGTGGAAGGCCGCGTTGCCGACGCCGATCTTCGAGGTCATCGCGGCGGCGACCGCGTGCTCCCAGTCGTTCTCGCCCTCGGCGTGCATGATGCCGCCGACGTTCTGCGCGCCCGTCTCCTCCAGGAGGCGGACGGCGGTGGCGATGTAGTTGGGCGACAGCATGCCGTGACCGTCGACCCGGACCACGATCGGGTGGCGGGAGGCCTTGATCGCCGCGTTGAGGGCGGCGGGCGTGCGGCCGGTGGGGTTCGGCACGGTGTGGACCCGAGGGTCCTCTCGTACGAGTTCGGCGGCGATCTCGTCGGTGCGGTCCGTGGACGGGCCGAGCGCGATCACCACCTCCATCTCGCCGTCGTACTCCTGCTCGAGGATGTGACGGACCGAGTTGCGCAGGTGCCGCTCCTCGTTGAGGACCGGCATGATCACGGAGACGGGGGGCGTGGCGTTCATTGCCGGCCACGTTACCGCGAATGGGGGACAGGAAGCGCGTCACGGCGAGCGCCGCACCCTTGCGCTGATCGTATGGGCCTACGGTGCTCACGGTTCCCCTTGTCACACCCGCGGAGGTGTCCCCCGGTGCCCACACCGCCCCGCACGCCCCGTCCCCGGCCGGCCGCCCGTCCCGTACCGGCGCGCCGCGGCAGACGGGTCGCGCGGCCCCGGTGGGGCATGCGGATGGCGACCACCCTCTCCGTCGTCGTCCTCGGGGCCGGCGGTATCGGGCACGCGCTGGTCACCGGCCTGGACACCGGGATCAACCGGGTCGACCCGTTCAAGGACATGAAGAACCGCCCCCGGGCAGGGGACGGCATGAACGTGCTGGTCGTCGGCACGGACGGACGCGACAGCATCACGCCCGAGCAGCGGAAGGCGTACCGGCTGGGCGGGGCGCCCTGCCACTGCACGGACACCGTGATGCTGGTGCACATCAGCGAGAAGCGGGACCGGGCGAGTGTGGTGAGCCTCCCCCGCGACTCGTACGCCGAGATGCCCGAACACACCGACGCGACCACCGGAAAGCGGCACGAGGCGCACCCGGTGAAGCTGAACGCGGCGTACGCGGAGGGCGGGCCCGGCCTGACGGTGCGGACGGTCGAGAACATGACGGGGGTGAAGATCGATCACTATCTGGAGGTCGACTTCACCAGCTTCATGAAGACGGTCGACGCGGTCGGCGGCGTGGAGATCTGTACGCCCCGGCCGATGAAGGACACGTACACGGGGCTCGACCTGGCGGCCGGTCCGCACCGGCTGAACGGCGGGCAGGCGCTGCAGTACGTGCGCTCGCGCCATGTCGACGGCGCGGCCGACATCGGCCGGATGCAGCGGCAGCAGCGCTTCCTCGCGGCGCTCATCGACCGGATGTCGAGCGGCGGGGTGCTGCTGAATCCCGTGCGGTTCCGTGAGGTGGCGACGACGATGCTGAACTCGGTGCGGGCCGACGCGGGCTTCGGGTCGGAGCAGCTGCTGTCCCTCGCCAGGGCGATGCAGGGGTTCACCCCGGCGTCCTCGGAGTTCGTCTCCGTACCGGTCGGGGACATGAGCTTCCCCGTGCCGGGCATCGGCTCGACGGTGAAGTGGGACGCGCCCAAGGCGCAGAAGCTCTTCCAGGCGCTGCGCGAGGACCGGCCGCTCGCCCCGCCGCGGGCGGAGACCGCTGACGCGAAGGGGAGGCCGAAGCCGGTGGTGGTGGACGTGGCCCCGAAGACGATCCGGGTGCAGGTCTACAACGGGACCCGGACGGACGGCCTGGGCCGCAAGGTGGACGACGCGCTGCGGGCCACGGGCTTCAACACGACGCGGGCGCCGCGCACCGGGGAGGGGCCCGAGCGACGGCGGACGCTGGTGGAGTACGACCCGCGCTGGGACCGCTCGGCGAAGTCCCTGGCGGCGGCGCTGCCGGGGGCGGAGCTGAAGCCGGTGAAGGGGCGGGGCGCGACGCTGCGGGTGGTGGCCGGCCTCGACTTCAAGAGCGTCACGCCGGTGCGGGCGGACGAGCCGGAGTCGGGACCGTTCGAGGCGGTGTCGGGGGACCAGGTCGTCTGCCCGTAGGCGAAGCCCCTGGTCCTCCGGCCCTCGGCCCTCGGCCCTCGGTCCTTTGGTCCTCGTAGCCCTTGCTAGTCCTCGTAGCCCTCTGCCGCTCGCTGTTCGCGGAGTTCCTTGATCGCTCGGCGGCGGGCCAGGCGGTGGGTGCGGCGGATCTGGGCCTCCTGGTAGCGGCGCTTGTCCTTCTCCGTCTCCGGGACGACCGGCGGCACCACGCGCGGCTTGCCGTCGGCGTCGACCCCCGCGAAGACCAGGTAGGCCGAGCCGACCTGCTGGGCGGGCGTGGACTCGTTCCAGCGTTCGGCCATGACCCGGACGCCTACCTCCATGGAGGACCGGCCGGTCCAGTTGACCTGGGCCTTCACATGCACCAGGTCGCCGACCCTGACCGGCTCCAGGAAGACCATCTCGTCCATGGACGCGGTCACCGCGGGGCCGCCCGAGTGGCGCCCCGCGACAGCGCCCGCCGCGTCGTCCACGAGCTTCATGATCACGCCGCCGTGCACCGTACCCAGGAGGTTGGTGTCGTTGTTGGTCATGATGTGGCTCAGTGTGGTGCGGGACGCCGAAGTGGGCTTGCCCGGGATATCGCCCTGGTCTGTCATGCCCTCCACCTTATGCCGGGTCCTGGTCCGGTCCTGTTTGCATCAGCTTGGCAACAGCGCCGCCCCGAATCCCCACCCGCCCTGTCGGCCCCCGAGGGGCGGCCTGCAAGATGGTCCGTATGAATGACTGGCCGAATTCGCAGCCCGACGGGCCCCGCCGGATGCGTCACGTGCAGCGCCCGCAGGTGCCCCAGCAGCAGCCGCAGTACGACCAGGGCCAGCAGCAGTACAACCCGAACTTCACGCAGCAGCAGGCCTCCGGCTACGACAGCGGCTACAGCAACGGCCAGGTCTACGGCTCCCCGCAGGGCGGCGGCCGTGGCACCATTCCGCCGCAGCACGACCCCCGGTACGCGCCGCAGCCGCAGCCCGGCCGTCCCGCGCCCGACTGGCGCCGCCGGATCAAGATCGGCTCCGTCGTGCTCGTCGTCGGCGTGCTCGCCTGGAGCGTCGGCACGTACGCCTGGGCCAGCTCCCAGATGCGCAACGAGGTCGATCTCTCCAAGGTCATCGAGCGGCCGGCCGAGGGCGACTGCACCACGTACCTGATCGTCGGCTCCGACAGCCGTGAGGGCATGTCGGCCGAGGAGAAGAAGAAGCTCCACACCGGCTCCGCCGAGGGCAAGCGGACCGACTCGATGATGATCCTCGCGGCCTGCTCCAGCGGGAACACGATGGTCTCGCTCCCCCGTGACTCGTGGGTGACGATCCCCTCGTTCGTGGGCTCGGAGTCCGGCAAGAAGTTCGGCGCGCGCGGCGGCTCCAAGCTCAACGCGGCGTACGCGATGGACGGCCCGGAGCTGCTGGTCCGCACGGTCGAGTTCAACACCGGGCTTCGCATCGACCACTACGCGGAGATCGGCTTCGCCGGCTTCGCGAACATCGTGGACGCGCTCGGCGGTGTCGACCTGAACATCGAGAAGGGCTTCAAGGACAAGAAGTCCGGCGCCGACTTCCAGGCGGGCGAGCAGACCCTCAACGGCGAGCAGGCCCTGGCCTTCGTCCGTACCCGGTACGCCTTCGCCGAATCGGACCTCGCGCGGACGAAGAACCAGCAGAAGTTCCTCTCCGCCCTGGCCAACCAGGCGGCGACGCCGGGCACGATCCTCAACCCGTTCAAGCTGTACCCGACGCTGGGCGCCGGCCTGGACACGCTGATCGTGGACAAGGACATGTCGCTGTACGACCTCGGCAAGATGTTCTTCGCGATGAAGGGCATCAGCGGCGGCGACGGGAAGTCGATGAACATCCCGATCTCCGGCAGCGCGCCGCAGGGCTCCCTGAAGTGGGACATGCCCAAGGTGAAGCAGCTGGTCTCGCAGATCCAGAACGACGAGCCGGTCACGGTGACGTCGGACCGCTGAACCGCTGACCTGCTGCCGGGGCCCTTCCGGGCCCCGGACCTGGGCACGAGAGCGCACGACTATGCTCGGGCAGGCATTCCGCCCGACCTCCCTGGAGTCCCGTATGGCCCTCAAGATCACGGTGATCGGCACCGGCTACCTCGGCGCCACGCACGCCGCGGCCATGGCGGAGCTCGGCTTCGAGGTCCTCGGCCTCGACGTCGTGCCCGAGAAGATCGAGCTGCTGTCCACCGGTCGCGTACCGATGTACGAGCCCGGTCTGGAGGAGCTGCTCTCCCGGCACGTCGCCGGGATCGAGGGGTCGACCGGGCGGCTGCGCTTCACCTCCTCCTGGGAGGAGGTCGGCGCCTTCGGCGACGTCCACTTCGTCTGCGTGAACACTCCGCAGAAGCACGGCGAGTACGCGTGTGACATGAGCTACGTCGACGCCGCCTTCGGCTCGCTGGCGGCCGTGGTGCGCGAGGGCGCGCTGGTCGTCGGCAAGTCGACGGTCCCGGTCGGCTCGGCCGAGCGGCTCGCGGGGCTGCTGCCGGAGGGCGTGGAGCTGGCCTGGAACCCGGAGTTCCTGCGCGAGGGCTTCGCCGTGAACGACACCCTGCACCCGGACCGGGTGGTCGCGGGTGTGACGAGCGAGCGGGCCGAGAAGCTGCTGCGCGAGGTGTACGCCACACCGATCTCCGAGGGCACGCCCTTCGTCGTCACCGACTTCCCCACCGCCGAGCTGGTGAAGACCGCCGCGAACTCCTTCCTCGCCACCAAGATCTCCTTCATCAACGCGATGGCGGAGGTCTGCGAGGCCGCGGGCGGCGACGTCGCGAAGCTGGCCGAGGCGATCGGCTACGACGAGCGGATCGGCTCCAAGTTCCTGCGCGCAGGGATCGGCTTCGGCGGCGGCTGTCTGCCGAAGGACATCCGCGCGTTCATGGCCCGCGCGGGCGAGCTGGGCGCGGACCAGGCGCTGACCTTCCTGCGCGAGATCGACTCCATCAACATGCGGCGCCGCGGCCAGATGGTCGAGATGGCCCGGGACGCGGTCGGCGGCGGCTCGTTCCTCGGCAAGCGGGTCGCCGTGCTCGGCGCGACCTTCAAGCCGGACTCGGACGACGTACGCGACTCCCCCGCGCTGAACGTCGCCGGCCAGATCCACCTCCAGGGCGGACAGGTCACGGTCTACGACCCGAAGGGCATGGAGAACGCCCGCCGGCTCTTCCCGACCCTCGGGTACGCGCCGACGGCCCTCGAAGCGGTGCGCGGCGCGGACGTCGTGCTGCACCTCACGGAGTGGCGCGAGTTCCGCGACGAGCTCGACCCGGCCGAGCTGGCGCCCGCGGTGACCTCCCGCGTGATCCTGGACGGCCGCAACGCCCTGGACGCCATCCGCTGGCGCGAGGCGGGCTGGGTGTACCGGGCCATGGGGCGCCCGCGCGCGTAACGCGATCTTCTGCGCGAAGGGTCCCGCCAACCGTGAGGGAGGCGGGACCCTTCCGCGTTCTCAGGCCGCTGTCACCGCCGCTTTCAGGCCGCGCGGCGCAGGCGCGTCGTGCGGGAGAGGAACTCCGCCTCCCGCAGGGTGCGCGTGGCGTTGCCGTGGGAGAGGGCGACCAGGTCCGGGGCGGGCCAGTCGCGGCGGAGGAGCTCGGCGAAGAGCGGGGCGTAGCCGGTGGCCGGGTCCGTGGTGTGCGAGATGCCCACGCAGTGCGGGCCCGCCAGGGCGCGGATCCGGTCGAGGGCGTCCGCGGTCGCGGACAGGTCCTCGGTCACCGGGACCATGCAGACGCCGCCGTTCTCGCCGAGCAGGCCGAGGACGTCGTCGGGCAGGCCCTCCGGCTCCGCGCGGGTCAGCAGGACCGGGGCCCTGGTGACCGCGAGGGTCCGGCGGACCGACTCCGGGTCGGCCCCGGAGAGGTCCACGACGAGGCCCAGGCGGTTCATCTCCCGTACGGCCTCGCGGGCGAAGCCGTCGAACCGGGTGAGGTTGACCGCCCGTACCCCGAGCGCGTGGTACGCCCGCAGCGCGGCGACCGAGCCGGCGAGCGCCGACCAGCTCACCGGGCCCAGGAGCACCGCGGTCCGGCCGCAGTTGACGGCGTGGGCCGACTCGGCGGTGGTGTGGGCGAGGCGCAGGTCCTCGGGGTACGCGGCGACGAGGGCGCGGATCCCGTCGATCCGGCGGAGGGTGCCGACGACGCCCTCCGCCGGATGGACGCCCAGGGACCAGAGCTGCGCTCCGGTCTCCGCCGCCCGCACCGGCGGAAGGTCCTCCGGGTCGAACGCCCGGGGTGGGTCGGCGTGCCCCTCGACGACGGGTTGCGCGGCGAGAAGTGCCTGCGCACGGGTGAACTCGTCGAGAGGCGGCGGTTGTTCGGGGGAGTCGAGGTCGCCGGACGCGGGGCCGGTGTGGTCGACGGAGAAGGGATGATGATCTTCAAGATCTGCCATGGTTGTGACAACTCCGAACTGACTGAGGCAGTACCGTCCACCGTGGCACGAAGGCCGTCGTGAGGAGCGCCGGAGTAGGCCGTTCGGGGGACGGCGGTGATCTCGGCCGCGTCGGCGGAGACGGCTGTGACCCGCCGCCGGTTCGGTTCGGCGACGGGCCACGTGGGCAGTGACGGACCGTCAGGAGGCAGGCGCGTCCAGGGAGTCGAGCGTCGCGTTCGACGGGCCCCGGCGGGCGCTCAGGTCGCGGGAGACGGCCTCCGCGTCCCGCAGCGCGCGCACCGCGTTGGACCAGGTGAGCTTGGCAAGGTCGGCGTGGGACCAGCCGCGGTGGAGAAGCTCGGCGATCAGGTTCGGGTAGCCCGCGACGTCGTCGAGGCCGGCCGGGGTGAACGCCGTACCGTCGTAGTCGCCGCCGATGCCGATGTGGTCGACGCCGGCCACCTCGCGCATGTGGTCGAGGTGGTCCGCCACCGTCGCCGCCGTCGCGATCGGGCGCGGGTTCTCGGCCTCGAAGGCGCGGTGCAGCTTCATCGCCGCCGCGGTCGTGTCCAGGTGGTGGAAGCCGTGCGCGCGCAGGTTCTCGTCGGCCCGGGCCGTCCACTCCACCGCCGCGGGCAGGATGAACTTCGGTACGAACGTGGCCATCGCGACCCCGCCGTTCGCGGGCAGCTGGGCCAGCACGTCGTCCGGGACGTTCCTCGGGTGGTCGCAGACCGCGAGGGACGAGGAGTGCGAGAAGATCACCGGCGCGGCCGAGGTCGCGAGCGCGTCCCGCATCGTCGTCGCCGCGACGTGGCTGAGGTCGACGAGCATGCCGACCCGGTTCATCTCCCGGACGACCTCGTGGCCGAAGGGCGAGAGCCCGCCGACGCCCGGCTCGTCGGTCGCCGAGTCCGCCCACGCGGTGTTGTCGTTGTGCGTGAGCGTCATGTAGCGCACGCCCAGGGTGTGCAGCGCGCGCAGGGTGGCGAGGGAGTTGTTGATGGAGTGGCCGCCCTCGGCGCCCTTGAGCGAGGCGATACGGCCCTGGCGGCGCGCCGCCTCCATGTCGTCCGCGGTCAGGGCGGGGGCCAGCTCGGCCGTGTACCGCTCCAGGAGCTGGTCGACGATGTCGATCTGCTCCAGGGTGGCGCTCACCGCGTCGTCGCCGGTCAGCTCGGTGGAGACGTACACCGACCAGAACTGGGCGCCGACGCCGCCGGCGCGCAGCCGGGCGAGGTCGGTGTGGAGCGCGCCGGTCTGGTCGGCGGCGATGTCGAGCCGGTCCAGGTCGTAGCCGACGTGCTTGCGCAGCGCCCAGGGGAGGTCGTTGTGACCGTCGACGACGGGGGTGGCGGCGAGGAGCTCGCGCGCCTCGGCGAGGCGGTCGGCCGCGCTGGTGCCGGTGCCCGTGCCCGTACGCACCTCGGCGCTCACTTCGCGAAGCCGAACGACTCCGAGCCCTCGACCTTGGCGCGCAGCCGCTTGCCCTTCTCGGTCGCCTGGTCGTTCAGCTCCTGCTGGAACTCCCGCATGCGGCCGAGGAGTTCGGCGTCGTGGGCGGCGAGGATCCGGGCCGCGAGCAGGCCCGCGTTGCGCGCGCCGCCGACCGAGACCGTGGCCACCGGCACGCCCGCCGGCATCTGCACGATGGAGAGCAGCGAGTCCATGCCGTCGAGGTACTTCAGCGGGACCGGCACGCCGATGACCGGCAGCGGGGTCACCGAGGCGAGCATGCCCGGGAGGTGAGCGGCGCCGCCGGCGCCCGCGATGATCGCCTTGAGCCCGCGGTCCGCGGCCTGCTCGCCGTACGCGATCATCTCGCGCGGCATCCGGTGGGCGGAGACGACGTCGACCTCGTACGCGATCTCGAACTCGTCCAGGGCCTGGGCCGCGGCCTCCATGACGGGCCAGTCGGAGTCGGATCCCATGACGATGCCGATGACAGGGCTCACAGGGCTCATTCGGTGATCGTTCCTCGCAGGTAGCCGGCGGCGTGACGGGCGCGCTCCAGCACGTCGTCGAGGTCGTCGCCGTAGGTGTTGACGTGACCGACCTTGCGACCGGGCTTCACGTCCTTGCCGTACATGTGGATCTTGAGCTGGGGGTCCCTGGCCATGCAGTGCAGGTACGCGTAGTACATGTCCGGGTAGTCGCCGCCCAGCACATTGCACATGACCGTCCACTTCGCGCGGGGGCGGGGGTCGCCCAGCGGGAGGTCGAGGACGGCGCGGACGTGGTTGGCGAACTGCGAGGTGATCGCCCCGTCCTGGGTCCAGTGGCCGGAGTTGTGCGGGCGCATGGCGAGCTCGTTGACGAGGATGCGGCCGTCGCGGGTCTCGAAGAGCTCCACGGCCAGGTGGCCGACGACGTCCAGCTCCTTGGCGATGCGCAGCGCCAGCTCCTGGGCCTGGCCCGCGAGCTCGCCCGACAGGTTCGGCGCGGGCGCGATCACCGTGTCGCAGACGCCGTCGACCTGCTGGGACTCGACCACCGGGTAGGCGACGGCCTGGCCGTGCGGGGAGCGGACGATGTTCGCGGCGAGCTCGCGCGTGAAGTCGACCTTCTCCTCGGCGAGGACCCGGACGCCCGCACGGAACGGGTCGTGGGCGTCCTCCTCCGTACGGACGAACCAGACGCCCTTGCCGTCGTAGCCGCCGCTCACGGTCTTGAGGATGATCGGGAAGCCGCCCACCTCCGCCGCGAATGCCGCCGCGTCCGCCGGGTCGGCGACGATGCGGTGGCGGGGGCTCGGCGCGCCGATCTCGTCGAGCTTGGCGCGCATCACCCCCTTGTCCTGGGCGTGCACCAGCGCGGCGAGCCCGGGGCGGACGACGACGCCGTCCTCCTCCAGGGCGCGCAGATGGCTCGCGGGGACGTGTTCGTGATCGAAGGTGATCACGTCACAGCCGCGCGCGAAGTCACGGAGCGTAGTCAGGTCGCGATAGTCGCCGATGACGACCTCGCTCACCACCTGCGCCGCCGAATCCTGCGGGGTGTCACTGAGCAGCTTGAACTTGATGCCGAGGGGGATGCCCGCCTCGTGGGTCATACGGGCGAGCTGACCGCCACCGACCATGCCGACTACCGGGAACGTCACCCTCTTAGGGTATCCGCACCATGCGGGAAGCCTCCGCCGCCTGTGCTTTACGACAGCGGAACCGGATTTTCCGATGTTTGCAATGTCTCCGGGCGGGTCACAGGTGGGCTGGTTAGCATGGCTGGGTTGACGAAACCGAACGGACGGGGCTGGACCATCACCATGAGTGAACGAAGCGCACTACGTGTGCGGCTTGACCGGCTCACGCGTGAGTTCGCCAAGTTCGGAGCGGTCGGCGGTCTCGGCCTGCTCGTGGACCTCGGGGTCTTCAACCTGGTGCGCCATCTGACGGAGCTGCCCGTGGTCCGGGCGAGTGTCATCGCCACGGTCGTGGCGATCGGCTTCAACTACCTGGGCTTCCGGTACTTCACGTACCGCGACCGCGACAAGAGCCAGCGGACGAAGGAGCTGACGCTCTTCCTGCTGTTCAGCGTGGCCGGGCTGATCATCCAGAACGGCATCCTGTACGCGGCGACGTACGGCTTCGGCTGGGACACCCCGCTGCAGAGCAACGTCTTCAAGTTCCTCGGGATCGGCGTCGCGACGCTGTTCCGCTTCTGGTCGTACCGCACCTGGGTGTTCCGTACGCTGCCGGCCCGGGAGGCCGTGCAGACCGCCGAATCGTTCCTGGAGCAGGCCCCGAAGCAGACGGCGCGCAAGCAGCCGGACCGGGTGCGCTAGGGCCTGTCCGACCCTGATCCGCCGGACAGGCCCTAGGCCTGCCCGTCTGCCGATTCCTAGCGGACCGGGCGTTCCCGCTGCTCGTCCCTGCGGCTCCTGACCTCGCGGCTCAGGAAGAGCGCGAAGACCGGGGGGTGCTGCTGGAGCAGCTCCAGACGGCCGCCGTCCGCCTCCGCGAGGTCGCGGGCGACCGCGAGGCCGATGCCCGTGGAGCTGCGTCCGCTGACCGCCCGCTCGAAGATCCGCGCGCCGAGGTCGGCGGGGACGCCGGGGCCCTCGTCGGTGACCTCGATCACGGACTGATTGCCGGTGACCCTCGTCCGCAGGGCGACGGTGCCGCCGCCGTGCATGAGGGAGTTCTCGATCAGCGCGGCGAGCACCTGGGCCACGGCCCCGGGGGTGCCGACCGCGCGCATGCCCTGCTTGCCCGAGTGGACGATGGCGCGGCCCCCGCTGCGGTAGGCCGGGCGCCACTCCTCGATCTGCTGCTTGATGACCTCGTCGAGGTCGAAGGCGAGGGCGGAGCCGGTGCGGGGGTCGCGGGAGTTCGTGAGCAGCCGCTCGACGACGTCGGTGAGCCGCTCGACCTGCGTGAGCGCGATCGTCGCCTCCTCCTTGACCGTGTCGAGGTCGTCGGCCACGGCGACCTCCTCCAGGCGCATGGAGAGCGCCGTGAGGGGCGTACGGAGCTGGTGCGAGGCGTCGGCGGCGAGCCGGCGCTCGGCGGTGAGCATCCGGGCGATCCGCTCGGCGGAGGAGTCGAGGACATCGGCGACCCGGTCGAGTTCCGGCACCCCGTACCGCTTGTGGCGCGGTCGCGGATCGCCGGAGCCGAGGCGTTCGGCCGTCTCGGCGAGGTCGGTGAGCGGGGACGTCAGCTTGTTGGCCTGCCGTACGGCGAGGAGGACGGCGGCGACGACGGCGAGCAGGGCCACGGCCCCGATGATCAGGAGGGTGCGGCCGACCTCGCTGGTGATCGTGGAGCGCGACTCCTCGACGGTCACGGTCTCGCCGCGTTCGCCCTCGGCGGTGCCGCGGATGACGCTGCCCTCGGGGCGGTCGCCGATCTCGATGGGGGCGCGGCCGGGGATCTCGATCAGGGCGTACCGCTTGGCGCCGCTCTGCTCGGCGAGGATGTCGGGGTTGACGGGCTCCCCGCCGATGAGCCGGCTGTCGACGATGGAGACAAGGCGGACGGCCTCGGAGTCCACGCTGTCCTGGGCGCTGGAGGAGATCGTGCGCGTCTCGACGATGACGAGCGAGACGCCGAAGACGGCGATGACGACGAGGACCACGGCGAGCGTGGAGTTGATCAGACGGCGACGCACGGGTCCCTCCGGGGGAGGCCGGGGTAGGAGAGGCTCCCCCGAGCCTACGGGCCACGGGCCGTGTCCCTCGGCCGGCTCGGTCGCGGGGGCCTCGGCCGGGGTCCGTCAGCTCTTCTCGAAGCGGAAGCCGACGCCGCGGACCGTCGCGATGTACCGCGGGTTCGCCGCGTCGTCGCCCAGCTTCTTCCGCAGCCAGGAGATGTGCATGTCGAGGGTCTTCGTGGAGGACCACCACGTGGTGTCCCAGACCTCCCGCATCAGCTGGTCGCGGGTGACGACCCGGCCCGCGTCGCGGACGAGGACGCGCAGGAGGTCGAACTCCTTGGCGGTGAGCTGGAGCTCCTCGTCGCCCATCCAGGCGCGGTGCGACTCGACGTCGATCCGCACGCCGTGCGTGGCGGGGGCGACGGCCGGCTCGGTGGCGCCGCGCCGGAGCAGGGCCCGGACCCGGGCGAGGAGTTCGGCGAGCCGGAAGGGCTTCGTCACGTAGTCGTCGGCGCCCGCGTCGAGCCCGACCACCGTGTCGACCTCGTCGGCGCGGGCGGTCAGGACCAGGATCGGAACCGTGTGCCCCTCGGAGCGCAGCCGCCGCGCGACCTCCAGGCCGTCCATGCCCGGGAGTCCGAGGTCGAGCACCACGAGGTCGATGCCGCCCTGGAGGCCGGCGTCGAGGGCGGCCGGTCCGTCCTCGCGCACCTCGACCTCGTATCCCTCTCTGCGCAGCGCGCGGGCCAGCGGCTCCGAGATGGATGCGTCGTCCTCGGCGAGCAGTACACGGGTCATGGGGTGATGGTAGTCCGCGCCGCCGACACCCCGGGGCATGATCCACAGGCTCGGGTCGGCCCCTGCGGATCAGGGTGGATATCCTGCCCATGACCTTGGATTGGCGACCGTTGGTTCCTTGGTCACCTGTGATCCATCTCTCAAGTGCTTCCAATTCAGGCACTGTGGTGTCGTATGGTGTCGAGACGTCTGTAGCGGTAAACGGGGACCTTTGGCTCGCTAATCACGCCAAGGGTCTCTTTTCTGCACGAGGTCGGCATCGCCAACCTTGAGGACAGTGAATGACCTGTGGGCCGGGTTCCGGTACGCGATGACGCGGACCGGGGCGTGGATCCCGGCGGGGTGCGACCGAGCTCCCCCCGGTGCCGGCCTCCCCCACCGGGCGCACCACGCTCACAAGGCGCGCGTCCCGACAGAGCAAGGATCGACATGGCGTCCAGCCTGACGACGGCTTCGACCGGAACCCCTGGTTCCGAGAAGACGTTCCTCGGCCACCCCCGCGGCCTGGCCACCCTCTTCTTCACCGAGATGTGGGAGCGCTTCTCCTACTACGGCATGAGGGCCCTCCTCGTCCTGTACCTGGTCTCCGGAGGCGCGGACGCCGCGACCGGCAGCCAGGGTGGCGGCCTCGCGATGACGGCGGCCACGGCGACGGCGATCTACTCCGTCTACGTCTCGATGGTCTACCTGATGGCCATGCCGGGCGGTTGGTTCGGCGACCGTGTCTGGGGCGCCCGCAAGACCGTCACGATCGCCGGTTTCGTGATCATGGCCGGTCACGCCTCGCTGGCCATCCCCGGTCAGGCGATGTTCTTCGTCGGCCTGGCGCTCGTCGCCGTCGGCTCGGGTCTGCTGAAGGCCAACATCTCCACGATGGTCGGCCACCTCTACAACGGCCCGGACGACCCGCGCCGTGACGGTGGCTTCACGCTCTTCTACATCGGCATCAACCTCGGTGCGTTCGTCGCCCCGTTCGCCGTCGGCACCCTCGGCGAGAAGGTCAACTGGCACCTGGGCTTCGCCCTCGCCGCGGTCGGCATGGGCCTGGGCCTCGCCTGCTTCCTGGCCTTCACCAAGAGCCTGAGCCCGAAGAGCAACGTCGTCCCGAACCCGCTCTCCGCCGAGGAGCGCAAGAGCATCCTGGTCAAGGTCTGCCTGACCGTCGTCGCCGTCGCCGTCTTCTACGGCGCCGTCATCGCGATGGGCATGTACACCCTGAAGTGGGCGCTCGTGCCGATCACCCTCGCGGGTCTGATCATCCCGGTCGCCGTCCTGGTCCGCATCAAGCGCGACAAGGACCTCGACAAGGGCGAGCAGTCGAAGATGAACGGCTACATCTGGTTCTTCGTCGCCGCCGCCGTCTTCTGGATGATCTACGACCAGGGCGGCTCCACGCTGTCCCTCTTCGCCGACGGCAAGACCGCCGACTCGCTCTTCGGCTTCAGCTTCCCGGCCACCTGGTTCCAGTCCCTGAACCCGCTCTTCGTCATGGCGCTGGCCCCGGTCTTCGCCTGGCTGTGGCTCTGGCTGGCCCGTAAGAACCAGGAGCCGAACACCATCGTGAAGTTCGCGATGGGCCTGGTCCTGGTCGGCGCGTCGTTCTTCGTCTTCATCGTTCCGATGGGCATGGCGGGCGACGGCACCAAGGTCTCCCCGATGTGGCTCGTCTCGATCTACATGATCCAGACCATCGGTGAGCTCTGCCTCTCCCCGGTCGGCCTCTCCGTGACGACCAAGATGGCGCCGCAGAAGTACGCCTCCCAGATGATGGGTGTCTGGTTCCTCGCCGTCACCGCCGGTGACTGCACCACGGGTCTGCTCTCGCTGGCGGGCGTGGACCTCAACGGCACAGGAATCATCGGACTGCAGGCGGCCCTGGCCGTCCTCGCCGGATTCGCGGTCTACATGTACCGCAAGAAGGTCCAGGCGATGATGGGCAGCGTCCACTGACGCCTCGCTCCGGACGCTCCGTACGTGCCTGAGGGCCGCCGCACCGGTTTCGGTGCGGCGGCCCTCAGCCGTTTCCGGACGTACCGCTACGTCAGCGCCTCAGCCGCGCCCACGGTGTGAACGTGAACACCGCGCCGCCGAGGAGGATCACCGTGCCCGCGACCAGGGCGAGGGCGCGCAGGGCGCCGTCGTCCTCGGCGCCGGTGTTGGCGAGGCCGCCCGAGCCGCCGTCGGCGGAGCCGCCGCCGGCCGCCGCGTCACCGCCGCCGCCCACCGCGCCGCCGTCCACCTTCGACGTGTCGAGTTCGAGGGAGGCCTGGACCGAGCCCTTGACCTGGCACGGGATCACGATCGGCGAGCCGCCGAGCGAGACGTTGATGGTCAGCGTGCCGGGGCTGAGCGTCGACTTGCCGTTCGCGCCGGGCTTGTACGTGCCCTTCATGTCCGGCAGGTCGACCGGCTTGCCCTGCTCCAGCGGGGCGGCGTTCGCCGGGCCCTCGACCTTGACCGTGCCGCTGTCGGCGCCGCCGAGCTTGACCGCCATCGACGGCTTGAGCGCGCCCGCGGGCAGCGGGGCCGGGCTGTCCATGACGCCCTTGGCGGTCTTGACGGTCAGTTCGTAGTTCCCGCCGCTCTTCTTGGCGTTGATGGTGACCTTGGAGGTGATGTTCGCCGGGCCGGGCGACTGGCAGGAGAACTGGACCGCGACCTCCTTGCCGGTGAAGTCGGTCTGCCCGCCACCGCCGCCGGAGGTGCTGCCGCCGGAGGTCGTGGTGCCGCCCGAGGTGGTGGTCGTGCCCCCGGACGTCGTCGTACCGCCCGACGTGGTCGTGGTGCCGCCGGACGTCGTCGTACCACCGCCCGACGTCGTCGAGCCTCCGCCGCCCTCCGTCACCTTGATCTTCGCCGCGACCGGCACCGCCTCCTTCGGCGCGCACTTCGTGTCCGTCGACAGCGGCTTGGAGACGTTGATGTTGTACTTGTCCGGCGTCAGCGTGATCTCGCCCGCCTTGTCCAGCTTCAGCTTGCCCTTCATGTCCGGGAGCTTCATCGGGCTGTTCTTCGGGATCGGCGGGTTCGAGCGCGGGCCCGCCATGGCGAGCGTGCCGCTCGCCGCGCCGCCGATCTTGATCTCACCGGTCGGCTTGACCGTGTCCTTCTCCAGGTCGAGGACGTCGGGGTTCTTGGACGCGGCCTCGACCGTCTTCCAGACGACCTCGACCTCGTCACCGACCTTCGCCTCCGCCGGCGCGGTGATCTCCACCTTCGTGGTGCCCTGCACCGGTGGAAGACCGGAGATGGACGGCGGAATGCACTCGGTCTTGTACGAGACCTCGGCCGCCTGCGCGGGGCTGGCGGCCAGCAGGATCCCCGCGCCGCCGAGCATCAGCGCGACTCCCGCCGCGCTCATCCTCCGTTGCGTGCTCACTGATGTCCCTTCGTCGTCGGGCTGATCTCTGACGGTGCGGACGGTGCGGAGTCCGGGGTGAACCACGGCAGGACCGTGGTGGCTGTGGCTTCGTCCCGCTCGGGAGCGGGGCGGGGTTCGGGGGTACGCACGAGAGGCGTACGGACGAGAGTGCGGCGCAGGCCCCGGTGGCCGGAGCGGGCCCCGGCGGCGCCGCCGGGCCTGACCCGGTCCACCACCGCCATCCCGATCCGGAAGAGCGCGGCCGGGACGACCACGGCGAGCAGCAGCCAGAAGAGCGTCACGCCCCAGGGCCTGCCGACCCCCCACGGCTGGTCGACCAGGACCTTCCCGGCGTACTTCACCGAGACCTCGTAGTCGCCGTGCGCGCCCGCCGACAGTTCGACGGGCAGCTTGATCTGGGCCTTCTTGCCGGGCTGGATGGTGCCGCGCCACTGCCGTTCCTCGTACTGCGGCGAGAAGACGCCGTGGCTCGTGCCGACCTGGAAGACCGGGTCCTTGACGGCAGTCTGGCCGAGGTTGCCGACGGTGAAGACGACCTCGCGGCGGGCGGGCGCGCCGAACCAGACGAGGACGCCGCTGGAGCCTTCGAGGCGTACGGCGGCGAGAACGGCGAGCCTGCCGGTGCCGGTGGCCTCGGGGAGCGGGGCGGTCGGGTGGCCCGCGACCGTGAACGCCACGTCCACGACGTCCTGTTGGCCGGTGACCCCGGCGACGTGCACCACGCACGGGCAGGGCTTGGGCGGTTCGGCGACCGGCATCTTCTGGCTGAAGGCGCCCTTGGCGTCGACGGTGGCCGCGCGGCCCTCGGTGTTGGCGCAGGAGTTGGTGCCGCCGACGACGCCCTTCCCGGGCTCGCCCTGGCCGCAGATCAGGAGCATGAGCAGCGCGCCCGGTTTCCACCCGGCGCCGCTCACGGTGATCTCGCCGCCCTTGCCGCCCTCGGTCTGCGACAGCGCGACGGTCGGCCCGGACGCCCGCGCCTGGGCCTGCGCTTGGGCTTGGGCTTGGGCGACGGTCGGCAGCAGAGCGAGGAGCAGGGCGGCGAGCACCGCCCCGGCGAACGCGCCCGCGCGCCGTCCCGTACCGCTCGTTCTCATCGGTCCGCTCCTGCCGTCACGTCCACCAACTGGGCTTGTTCCACCGGGATCCCGGTCTCGTCGAGGGGCTCCTCCACCGCACCGGCCCGGCGTCTTCGGAGGACCAGGGCGGCCGCTCCCGCCGCCACGAGCAGGGCGCCCGTGCCGGCGCTGGCCGCGCCCGTCGACACGAAGACGCGCTCGGCGCGGGCCTCCGCCGCCGTCGCGCCGGGCGCGGTCGCGCGGACGTGGACGGTGACCGAGTCGAGGGCGGGCGGGTCGGGCCAGGGTTCGGCGCGGGTGGCGCGCTCGCCGGGGCGGAGGGTGAGCGGCAGGGCGCGGGACGGGCGGTCGAGGACCGTGCCGAGGACGCCCTCCGCGCGCACGGAGAGCTTCGGCGCGAGGACCGTGCTGCCCCGGTTGACCAGGGTGTACGTCAGGGTGCCCGAGGCGTCGAGCGTGACGTCCTCGACCGTGAGCGCCGCCAGGCTCGGCCCGCTGACCCGCAGGTGCACCGGCACCCGCACCTCGCGCCCGCCGGCCGCCACGGTCACCGTGCCCCGGTGGTCGCCGGGGGCGGTGTCGGCGGTCACGGTCACCGCGAACGGCACGTCCGCCCGCGTCCGCGCCGGTACGGTCACCGTCCGCGCGGCGAAGGCGAGCGGGGTGCCCTGCCCGCTGAGCCGTACGGTGAGCGGTCGCGCGCCCGGGTTGCTCACCGAGAGGGTGTCCTGGAGGACGCTGCCCGCCGCGCCTTCGAGGTAGACGTACGGCCGCTGCTCGCTCGCCCCGGCCGCACCCGCCGTCCATCCGGAGGCCGGTGGGGGCGCGGGCGCCGCCGCCACCGCTCCGAGAAGCGCGGTGACGGCGGTCACGGTCCCGGCCCACGCCCCCCGCATCAGCGAGCCGTGCGCCGGGTGAGCCAGAGCACGCCGGCCGCGCCGGTCAGGAGGACCGTGCCGCCGAGCGTGCCGAGCGCCGTCGCGGAGTCGAGCGGGCCGGTCTTGGGCAGTTCGCCGCCGCTCGGGGACTGGCCGCCGCCCGAGTCGTCGGAGCCGCCGCCGGAGTCCGAGGAGCCGCCCGCGGCCGTGACGTCGAGTTCGAGCGCGGGCGCCGGGTTGTTCGTCGGCGTACAGACCGCCGCGTCCATGCCGAGCGCGTGGACGGTGAGCAGGCCGGCCGTGAAGGTGACCTTGCCGCTCTTCTTGGGCGTGTACGTGCCCGTCAACTGCCCGATCTTGATGGGGGTGTTGGGCGGGATGGCCTCGGTGTTCGGCGTGCCCTTGACCTTGAGCGTGCCCGAGTCGGCGCCGCCCAGCTTGAGCTCGGCGCGCGGGGTCATGACCCCTTTGGGCAGCTCGATCGGGCTGTCCGAGACGCCCTTCTCGAAGGACATCGTGATGGTGTAACCGGAGCCGCTCTTCTCGGCCTTGATGTCGACGGGCGAGACGGCGCTCTTCGGGCCGATCTTCGTCTCGCAGGCGTAGTTCACGTCGACGACGGTGGCGTGCGCGGCGGGGGCCGAGGCCAGGACCGCCGAGCCCGCAGCCGCCGCTGCCAGCGCGAACGCTGTTCTCCTTCGGTACGGCACGATCCAAGCACCCCTCACGCGAAGTTACTGACGGCACATCAGATTGCGCGTCAAGGTACGCCTGGGGCCTTGAGGAGGGAAGACAAGAGGAGGACCGAAAGTGGGCTCGATCACATCGGTCCGCGCGTCACGGCCAGTCAAGCCCTAGGAGGGCGCGGCGAGTTCCGCCCAGACGGTCTTGCCGGGGGTGCCCGCCGTGCGCGCGATGCCCCAGTCGAGGCAGAGCCGCTGGACGATGAACATGCCGTGCCCGCCGGGTCGCGCGGCCCGGTGCGGGGTGCGCGGCGCGGGGTGCCCCGCGCCCACGTCGGTGACTTCGAGGCGCAGCACCTTGGCCCGGCGCACCACGCGGAGCGTCTCGGGTCCCTCGGCGTGCAGACAGGCGTTGGTCACCAGCTCGGAGACCACGAGCAGGACGTCCTCGGCGGCCGCTCTGGCGTCGGCGGTCGCGGCCGGCAGCCAGCCCCAGTCGTACAGCGCGGTCCTGGTGAAGTCGCGGGCGAGCGGAACGGTCCCGCTGGTGGCGCCGAGCGCGAGCGTGCGTACGTCGAGAACGGCGGCGTCCACGACGGAACCCACCGACTCCTCGACCTCCCTGCCACCGGCAGCAGTGTCCATCAGCGCTTCACCTCACCGAATCCACCAGAAAGATTCACCAGACAACGGACGAAACCGGGGCTCTCCTGCCCGGTCATCTCCGGACGACACCCGCCCGCCGGTCGCGTACTAGTCGGGCAGTGCCGCGGCAAGCGTTTCGTGCACGGTGAAGACGACGTCCGCACCGGTGATCTCGAAGACCCTGGCCACCATCGGCCGCATCCCCGTCAGATGAACCCCGCCCCCCGCGGCGTCGGCCTTCAGGCGGGCCCCGAGGAGCACGTTGAGGCCGGTGGAGTCGCAGAAGTCGAGCTGTGAGCAGTCGACGACGAGCCGTGAGCGGCCCGCTTCGAGCGCGCGGTCGAGTGGCGCACGCAACACTTCGGCCGTGTGGTGATCGAGCTCACCCACGGGGGTGAGCACCTCGCTCGCCCCCACGGTGCGGACCTCGACCCGCAGCCGTCCTGGCTGCGTGCTGCCGATGTGCTGGCGGTCCATGCCCGTGCCTCTTCTCGCTCTCGCGGATGCCGGATGACGGATGACGTGCCACGAACCATACAAGCGCGGCGTCAAGGCTTGCACCCGAACACCACCACACACCCCCGCAAACCGGACAATTGACACTTGCCAGCGTGTGCGTCGAGCAGGTAGGGCTAGTAAGGAACGTTCGCACACGACCGGCTCGGAGGCGCCGCAAACCGCAGCAGGAAGAAGCGATGGAGGAGACCATGTCACCCCGGCTCGACGTCCCGCGTACCCACGACGCGCCGTCGGCAGAAGCACCCCAGTCCCCCGCCCACACCCCCACCCAACCCCCCACCCCCCAAGACTTTCACGGGATCGCCGAGTTCGACGAGATCTCCGGCATCGGTCCCTTCGACCAGGTCGACCCGCTGGACGCGCGGGCGCTCTCGAAGACGCTCTTCGCCCGTCTCGACGCCCTCGAAGAGGGCACGCACGAGTACGCCTACGTCCGCAACACCCTGGTCGAACTCAACCTGGCCCTGGTCAAGTTCGCGGCCTCCCGGTTCCGCTCCCGCAGCGAGCCGATGGAGGACATCATCCAGGTCGGCACGATCGGCCTCATCAAGGCGATCGACCGCTTCGAACTGACCCGTGGCGTCGAGTTCCCCACCTTCGCGATGCCGACGATCGTCGGCGAGATCAAGCGCTTCTTCCGCGACACCTCGTGGTCCGTGCGCGTTCCGCGAAGGCTCCAGGAACTCCGCCTCGACCTCGCCAAGGCCGGGGACGAACTGGCCCAGCGCCTCGACCGCGCCCCCACGGTCGGCGAACTCGCCGAGGAGCTCGACCTGAGCCGCGACGAGGTCGTCGAGGGCATGGCCGCGAGCAACGCGTACACCGCGAGCTCGCTGGACGCCCAGCCCGAGGAGGACGACGGCGAGGGTGCGCTCGCGGACCGCATCGGCTACGAGGACCACGGCATCGAGGGCATCGAGTACGTCGAGTCCCTCAAGCCGATGATCGCCTCGCTGCCGCCGCGCGACCGGCGCATCCTCTCCCTGCGGTTCGTCGCCGGCATGACCCAGTCGGAGATCGGCGAGGAGCTGGGCATCTCCCAGATGCACGTCTCCCGTCTCCTTTCGCGGACGCTGACGCGGCTGCGCAAGGGGCTGACTCTGGAGGAGTGACCCAGGAGGAGTGACCCCGGTCGAGGCGCTCTCCCCCGCGCTCCGGCGCACCCCCTTCCGGGCACCCCAAGTGACCTGTGGAAAGGGCCTGTTCTTCACCGGACAGGCCCTTCCGCGTTATTGACGGGTCGCCCGGAATGGGACACATTGGGCCGGGGTTCAGGGGGGAATCGCATGGTTTCTGCGTACGCGGAACTGGAAGAGCGCATGCGCGGCCGGCTCGGGGGCAGGGAGTGCCTCCATGTGCCGTCGTGCCGCTTCGGTCTCTATCTCGCGCTGCGCCACTGGTGCGCGCCCGGCGGCCGGGTCCTGATGTCGCCGGTCAACGACGACGTGATCTTCTTCGTGGTCCTGGCCGCCGGACTGCGTCCGGTCCAGGCGCCGTTGGACCCGCGCGACGGCTCGATCGACATCGCGGCCGTACCGGAGTCCGTCTGGCGCGGGCTCTCCGCCGTCCTCACCACCAACCTGTACGGGAATCCCGACCCGGCTCCCGAACTGCGCGCCCACTGCGACGCGTTGGGCATCCCGCTCCTGGAGGACGCGGCCCACGCCATCGGCTCGCGGATCGGCGGCCGCCCGGTCGGCACCTGGGGCGAGGCGTCCGTGTTCAGCCTCTCCAAGCACACCGGGGCGAAGACCGGCGGCTTCCTGTCGATCGCCGACCCGGCGCAGCGGGCCGAACTGGCCGCCGCACGGGACGAGTTGCTGCACCCGTCCCGTACGACCGCCGAACTGGCCTATCTCGTACGGCCGTACGCCGAGGCCACGGTCCGCGCGCTGCGGCTCGTGAAGGCCGCGCACGCCACACTGCGGCTGCTCGGGCGGCAGGAGCGCGAGGAGATCCGGATGCCGCTGCGGGCGGACGAGCTGAAGCAGGCGCTCGCCGCCGCGCCGGGGCTCGCGCCCTTCCACTCCTGGGTCCGCGTCGACATGCACGACTACCGCCTCGGCGCGGGCGCGGTCAGGCTGCGCCGTACGGAACGTCTCCTGGCCCGCCTGGACACCACGCTCGCCGTCCACCGGGCGGGTACGGAGCGGCTCGCGGCGAGCGAGTGGGGCACGTGCGCCGAGAGAGCCGGGATCCAGCCGCTGTTCCGGGTCCCGCTCCTTGTCGACGACAGGGACGCGGCGATCGCCGCGCTCGCCCGCCGCCGGATCGTCACGGGCTACCTCTACGACCCCCCGCTCGACCGGTACGCGGGCGAACTCTTCACCGACCCCTCCCCCGCCCCGGAGCCGGCGACCTGGTTCGCCCGGCACGCCCTGCCAGTGGACCCCAGGCGGGCGGCCGAGGTGATCGGGGTGCTGGACGCGGCGGGGGTACGGCCGGTGCGGTACGAAGACGGCAGCAGCGACGGCAGCGACCGTGGCTGAGTCCGTCCGGCTGCACAAGCCGGATGGGGCGGCGCAGGAGCGGGCGCAGGAGGTGTCGCAGCCGGGCCCCGACGCGTCGGGCGGGGACTCGATGTTCCGGAACGCGTACGCCCTCATGCTCTCCACCGGCGTCTCGGCCGCGCTCGGACTCGGCTTCTGGCTGGTCGCCGCCCGCTACTACTCCGAGGAGGCCGTCGGGCAGGGCTCCGCCGCCATCGCCGCGCAGCGGCTGCTCGCCTCCATCACCGCGACGACGATGATCGGCGCGGTCGTCCGGTACGTCCCCCGGGCCGGCCGGGCCACCGGCCCGCTGGTCGGCCGGATCTACCTGGTCAGCTCGGTCGTGGTCGCCCTGGCGTGCGGGGTCTTCCTCCTCACGCTGGACTGGTGGGGCCCGTCGTACGCGCCGCTCGGCTCGCTCTCCGCCGGTCTCTTCTTCACCGCGTCCTGCGTCGGCTGGGCGCTCCTCACCCTCCAGGACGGCGTCCTCACCGGGCTCAGGCGCGCCTTCTGGGTGCCGATCGGGAACGCCGGCTTCTCCATCGGCAAGCTGCTCCTGCTCGCCGCCTTCGCCACGACCATGCCGGTCCTCGGCGTCTTCGTGTCCTGGTCGGCGGCGATCGCGCTGTCCGTCGTCCCGCTCGGCTGGCTCGTCTTCCGCCGGCTCATCCCCCGGCAGGCCCGCGCCGACCGCGACCGCGAGCCGCCGGCGATGCGGGAGATCGGCCGCTTCATGGCCGGGGACTCGGTGGGGGCCCTGTTCAGCCTCGCCATGATCAACCTGCTGCCGGTGATGGTGGCGGTCCGCTTCGACGCGGCGCACAACGCGTTCTTCTACACGGCGTACACCGTCGGCGGCACGATGGAGTTCATGGCCATCAACATGGCCTCCTCGCTCACCGCGCACGCCTCGCACAGCCCGGAGTCGCTGGCGGAGGGCGTGCGCGGGGCGCTGCGCAGGATGGCGCTGCTCCTTGTCCCCGTGGTCGTCTTCCTCGTCGTCTTCGCGCCGTACATCCTCGCGCCGTTCGGCCCGGACTACGCCGACCACGGCACGACGGTGCTGCGCCTGCTGGCCGCGGCCGCGCTGCCCCGGGTGGCCGTGGAGCTGTACATCGGGGTGCTGCGGGTCCAGGGGCGTACGGGCGCGCTGGCCGCGCTCCAGGGCGCGATGTGCGTGCTCGTCCTGGGCAGCGCGGCGCTGCTCCTCGGCCCGGTGGGGATCTCGGGGGCCGGGCTCGCGATGCTCGGCTCGATGACGCTGATGGCGGCGGCCTCGGCGCCCGGACTGCGCGCGGCCCTGAAGGGCGGTCGCACGGAGGTCGAGTACGGCACGAGCTGGGCGCGGCGGGCGGCGGAACAGGAGTGGGCACCGAGGGAGGCATCGACGCTGGGCCTGCCGGTGTACGTACCGCGCCCGATCGCCGTGCCGGACGACGCCGACGGCCGGGAGGACCGCCCCGGCACGGTCCTGTGGCTCCTCCTCGCCCTGGCCACGGCCCTCTTCTGGCTGCCGCTCGCCCACACGGACGCGGTCGCCGCGGACCGCCTCTCCGGTACGGAACTGATCGCCGCGCTCCCGCCGGTCACGCTGGGCGCCGGGGTCCTGCTGGTGGCCCTGCACGCGGCGGCGGTGGCGCGCCGCCAGGTACGGCGCCTCTACGCGGCGACGGTCCTGGCCACGACCTTCCTGGCCCTGCACCTCGCGCCACCCCTCCTGGGCCTCACCCCGGAGACGGCAACGGGCCCGGGCACGACCCTGACCCCGGCCTTCGTCCCCACCGAAGCCCTGACGGCCCTCCCGATCGCCCTCCAGGCCCTCTGCCTGGCCCTCGCCGCCGTCCTCCTCCACGCCCTGGGCACCAGCGTCCGCGTGACGGCCTGCACGGTCTGGATCCTCACCTGGGCAGGCTGGGCAGCCCAGCACACCTTCGCCGAGGCCCCGTTGCCCATCCTCCTGGGCATGAGCGGGGCCACGATGACGGCCCTCGCGGTACGGGGCCTGCGGGGACGGACCTGACCGGACAGGTGCGCGGGAGCGGCCTCAGCGGTTGAAGTACGGGTCCAGGCCGGCCGAGCGGTAACCCTCCAGCGCCGGGCCCGAGTCGACCGTGAGGTCGCAGGATGGGCCCCCTGGGACCGCGCGGTTCCAGTGGACGTAGGCCTTGGCTCTGGGGAGGGTGGGGGCGACCTTCGGGATCTGGGTGTACCAGTCGCGTTGGCGGCCGGGGCGGGTCGGGTCGGGGGCCGTGGCGAACTCCGAGAGCATGATCGGCTTGTTCGCGGAGATCGTCTTGCGGAGCCACTCGTACGTCGGGCGCTGACTCGCCTCGAAGTCCAGCCAGTTGGGGGACTTGTGGCACTGGTAGTAGTTGTACTGGTCCATGCCGATCCAGTCGACGTACGCGTCCCCCGGGTACAGCGCCTTCATCGTGTCGGCGTTGCCCAGGTAGCCGGAGACCGTCCATACCCAGACGACGTTGCGGACGCCCAGGCGCTCGAAGCGGTCGCGGAGGTGGCGGTAGGCGGCGACGTACTCCTCCGGGGTGCCCGCGCCCTCCTTGATGCGCATGTCCGTCTCCTGGTCGAAGGAGAAGAAGACCCGTTTGCCGTACGTCTTCAGGCGGCGGGCCTGCGGGTCGATGATCGAGGCGTCGTACTTCCCCGACGCGATGTTCTTCCAGCCGAGCTGCGTCTCGCTCCAGCCCGCGTGGTGCTTCTCCTTCCACACGGTGGACTCCCAGGCCAGCATCAGCAGCCGGTCCTCGCCCAGTTCCACCTCGTCGGGGGTGAGGAGTTCGCCGTCCGTCGGGTTCCCCGACATGTCATGGTAGGTGTAGATCACATCCAGCTTGCGGCCTATCTTTCGCTCGAAGGCGTACACCGGCTTCGTCAGCGAGCTGTTCTCGTCGTACGGGATGTACGCGCCCCACCACGCGCCCTCGCACGGCAGGACGAGCTTGCGGTCGGGCGCGCAGCGGTCGTCCCTGTCCTGGGTGCTCCAGACACCGATCGCGGCGGCCAGCGCACCGACCGCCGCCAGGGCTATCGCCATCATCGGTGACCTGCGCGGCGGCGGCGCGGCATGGCCTCGGCTCATCGCGCGCCACCGGGCTTTCGTTTGGTTCGCGCGCTCTCCCGCTCCACCGCGCCCCGCGTCGCCGCCGGCAGCGGGACGCCCGGCAGGACGGCGACGACCGTCACGAAGACGGCGAGCGAGATCAGGAACGCGGTCGTCGAGAAGCCCTTCACCAGGAACAGCGACGTCGCCGCGAGCGCCGCGAGCGACAGGCTCACGGGCGCCGCGAGCGCGAGCGCCTCCAGGCGGGCGCCGGGGCGCAGCCCGCCCGGCTGCGGGTGGAGCAGCGCGAGCCCTGGCGCGAGCGCCACGAAGGCGAGGACCGGGATCCAGCGCAGTGGGGAGCCGCCCGGCAGCGCGGTGGCGCCGAGCGCGACCCAGCCGGAGGCCGCGAGGCCGATTCTGAGCCGGAGGTGTGCGGGTGCGGGTGCCATGGCTTACGTACTCCCTCTGGTCAGGGCGTCGGCGACGGGCTCGGGCGGTATTCCAGGACCAGGCCGTGTTCGGTCTCCTCCACCACGTGGAAGAGCGGGGAGCGCTTGAGGTCCTCCTGGAGGGTGCGGAAGCTGCCCGGCGGCAGGTAGCCCTCGCCGATGACCGCCTTCTCCTGCGTCGGCGTCAGGATCACGAACGCCGGACGGCCCTCCGGGATGCCCCGGGCCAGGTAACCCGCCGGGTCCTTCAGCATCTTCAGGTTCTCCGGCACTTCCTGCTCCGTGAAGAACCAGCGCTCGTAGTGGTCGTAGCGGTAGTACGCGCCCGGGAACGAGCCCGTCGTGGCGAGGATCAGCGCGCCGTCCGGGGCCCGGTCGTAGGCCCGCTGGGTGAGGGCGAGTTCGGCGGGCGGGGCGTAGTGCATGCCCTCCTTGCCGTAGTAAGAGGGCAGGAAGCCGGCCAGCAGGGCCGTGAGCGCGAGCGGCAGCGCGACGGCGGCCACGCGCCGGGCCGCCTTCGCGCCCCGGCCGGCCGCGCCCGCCGCCGGGACCAGCGCGGCGGCGGCGAAGAACGCCGTGCCGGGGAGTCCGAACAGGTAGACGCGGAAGAGCATTTCGCCGCCGTAGTCGTTGACCGCGAACATCGGCACGGGCGCCGCCGCCGCGAGCAGCAGCGGCAGCGCGCTGCGGACGAGCCGGCGACGCAGCAGCACCGCCGTGCCGGCGAGCGCGGCGAGCGCCAGGACCATCACGATGTTGGCGGCGCCGACCAGCTCGGGCCCGGGTCCGGTGGGCTCACCGGCGTAACCGGCACGGGAGTTGGAGAGCAGGTCGCCCGCCGAGTCCTTCAGCGTGCTCATGGTCTCCAGGAAGAGGACCCGGCCCATGGTGAGGTCCCAGGCCAGCATGATCAGGCCGGTCACGACGAGCAGCCCGACGTTGCGGTAGCGGCGGGTGAGGCAGAGCGCGAAGAGCGTGGCGCACAGCATCACCGGGGTCAGCTGGTGCGAGGCGTTGATGGTCGCGATCAGCGGGGCGACGATCAGCACGGCGATCGCGCGCTGCCGCACGGTCGTCGGCGGTGGCACGGCGGCCGCGGCCGGGTCGAGGAGCGTACGGTCGCGCAGCCGGCCGGCGGACCCGGGCCGCACGAAGTGCCGTACGACGACGGCGAAGACGGTCAGATAGAGCAGGTACGCGAAGCCCTGCGGGGACAGGTAGTCCTGGCCGACCCAGTTGGCCAGCTGGAAGATCCACACCCCGGTCCACACGAGCCGCCAGTCGTCGCTGAACGTGCGGTAGATCAGCAGCAGGACGGGGAGGGTGAGCAGGCCCAGGGCGATCGGCGCCCAGTTGATGAACGAGGCCGCCGACTCCACGCCGAAGGCGCGTACCAGGGCCGCGTCGAGCGAGAAGAACCCGGGCCACTGGTCGTACGCGGACATCCCGCCGGACAGCTCGCGCTGCGGGTACACCGTGCCCTGGGCGAGCAGCCGGCTGATCACGGCGTCGTGCTTGGAGGCCCAGGCGTAGCGGACGGAGTCGTACAGGATCGCCGGCGGCGCCTTCAGCGCCACCAGCATCGCGACGCTGTACGCGGCCGGCCACCACGGAGCCGTCCCCGCCCGGCGAAGGGTCACCAGGAACCCGCAGGTCAGGACGGCGAGGGAGGCGTAGAAGGCGAGCGGGAAGCGGTCCAGGAGCCCGTAGTCGGCGATGTCGCGGAAGCCGATCCGGGGCAGCGCGTACAGCCAGAGGGCGGCGGCCACGAGCAGCGGGAGCGCGCTGAGGAGGGCGTGCGGGCCCGGGCGCGGTGCGCGCGGTACGCGCCACCGGCGCGGCGGAGCGGAGGCGGGGGCGCCGGCGTCCGGCTCCGCCTCGGGCCGCCGGGCGGCGGGCAGCGGAGACACGCCGCTCTCCTCGACTGGCGCGGGCACACGTTGCTGCACGGTCGCACTCCCCCTACGTACTGCCTCTTGCGTACTGCCTACGGATCCGTCGTCGCTCGGCTCTCGCGGCCGAACCTCAGCCCGCGAACTCCGGGCCCCTGACCAGCGCCCGGGCCCTGCGGTACAGCCGCCAGCCCACCGTCGGCAGCGAGTCCGGGTACGGCGCCGCCTTCGCGCCCCGGCCGTCCATCCAGTGCTCGACGTCGGCGACGGTGTGGCCGCGGCGGACGATGAGCCGGGCGATCCGGTACCGCTCGTCGGTCTCGGAGCTGAGCGCGTGCCGCACGGCGACCGCCGAGGCGTACCCGGCGGCGGCGACCGCCCGGCGCACGGCCGGGCTGTTGTAGCCGTGCGGGTAGGCGAGGTGCCGGACCGGGTGGCCGAGGACGTCCTCCAGGACGGCCTTCGGCTCGCGCAGCTCGCGCCGCAGCTCCTTCGGCGGCAGCGTGTCGAGCTGCGGGTGCGTCGCGGTGTGGGCGCCGACCTCCATCCCGTACTGCTCCAGGAGCGACGCCTGGCCGAGGGCCATCATCGGCGCGGGCGGCAGCAGACAGGCCCGGCCCGGGGTGATCGCCCCGGTGGTCAGGTACGCGGTGGCGGGCAGCTCCCGGGCGGCGAGCGCCTCGGCGGTCCGCCCCGGCAGGTCGGCGAAGCCGTCGTCGAAGGTGAGGACGACGGGCCGGGGCGGCAGCGGGGCGCGCCGCGCGAGATGGTCGGCGAGGACGCCGACCGTGATGGGAGTCCGGCCGCTGTCGACGATCGCGTCGAGCTGGGCCTCGAACTCCTTGGGCGTGACGGTGAATTCGGCGATCCACGCGGGCGGGTCGTCGCACACGGCGTGGTAGAGCAGGACCGGGATCCGGGTGTGGGCGGGTGCGCTCATCTCGAACCCCCCTTCCGCAGGCGGGCCTTGGCGTAGCCGAGGGGGCCGTAGAGCATGCCGCGTCGCTCCAGTCGGGAGAGGCTGCGAGGCCAGGGGTGGGAGTGCTCGCCGTGCGCGCCGGGCACGCCGGTGCCTTCCGCCACCTCTCGCCGCGCGGTCATGTTCCTGGCGTGCGCGAGGCCGCGCGGCAGCCGGGCGAGGAGCGCGGGAAACAGGCCGGGGCGGCGGACGAGGGTGGCGGTGAGGTACGCGGTGAGGCCGGCTCCGTACCCGAAGGCCTGGTTACGGAGGTCCTGCGGGCTCTCGCGGTGGTGGTGCCAGACGAGGGCGTCGGCGGTGTAGCGGAGCCGGAACCCGGCGGAGAGGACGGCGACGAAGGCGTACAGGTCGTCCCCGCCGCGGGCGGCCGTGCCGGTGCCGGTGGCCGGGTCGAAGCCGCCAGCGGCCTTCAGGGCCCGGGTCCGGAACGCCATGTTGGCGCCGGAGCCGAAGCTCCCCGCGGTGAACGGGAAGAGCGGCTCGTCGGCGGGCGGGCGCAGCGGGTCGTAGAGCCGGGGCGCGAAGCCCTTGGCGAAGCCGCCGTGCGATTCGAGGAGGATCTGGGCGGGAGTCCGCAGCCGGGCGGGCAGGATGAGCCCGGTGACGCAGCCGAGCCGCGGGTCGGCGGCGAAGGGCGCGGTGAGGGCGGTCAGCCAGTGCGGGTCGGCGACGACGTCGTCGTCGGTGAAGGCGACGATCTCCGCGCGGGCGTGCGCGAGGCCCGTGTTGTGGGCGACGGCGAGCCCGGGGGTGTCCTCGCGGACGTACCGGACGCGGTCGCCGTACTTGCGGGTGACGAGCTCCTCGGTCTCCCGCGTGCGCGGCGCGTTGTCCACGACGAGGACGTCGTGGTCGGGATGGTCCTGGTCGAGGAGCGAGTCCAGGGCGCGGGCGAGCTGGTCGGCGCGCTCCCGGGTGGCGACGACGACGCAGGCGCGGGGCGGGGCGGCGTACGGCTCGGCGGGCGGGATGCCTGACGGATCACTGGCCGGAGCGGCCAGGAGCCGCTCCCGGGCAACGGCCGCCAGCACCTCGGCCGGGTCGTCGCCCTCCCCGATGTGCCCGAGGACGGTGGCGGCGGGTCGGCCGCGGAGCCGTACGAGGGCGTAGACGTCACCGGGTCCGGGCGGCGGGCCGCCGGGCGCGGGGCGCAGGGAGAGGACGGGTCCTTCGGGTGAGCCGAGGTCGAGGTCGACGACGGCTCGTGGTCGCAAGCGCATGATTCCCCCGCTGTCGGCTCAGGGCTGACCGGCGACGCCGCCGCGCAGGCGGGCGAGCCGGTTGAGGGTGCGGCGGCCGCGCGCGGCGAGCGCGGGCCGGTTGCGTACGTAGCTGTGGGCGCGGCGGGTCGGCTCGTGGGCGAGCCAGTGGAGTCCCGCGCGGATGCTCGGCCGGGTCACCGACCCTTCGTAGACGGTCAGTTCACCGGTCTTGAGCGCGTCCTTGTACTCGGCGGCGCCGCGGCCGAGGTCGAGCATGCCGATCCCGGCGGCCGCGGCGGCCTCCGCCATCCGCAGATGGAGGACGAGACCGGGCGAGTACTTCGCGAACTCGGGGTCGTAGGACGGGAACCAGCAGGAGAGGACGGTGCGGGAGCGCAGCCCGAAGTGGGCGGCGATCGGCCGCTCACCTGCGTAGAGGACGGACAGGACACCGGAGCAGCCGGGCTCGCGCAGCGCGTGGAGCCCCCGCACCAGGCCGTTGATCCACTCCTTGGCGAAGCGGTCGCGGCGGCCGGTCCTGCGGTACTGCGCGGACTTCCACTCCATGAGGGTGCGCAGGGCGGCCGGATCACGCTCGTCGAAGACGAACCGCAGCGGCCCGACCTGCCGCCCGAGCCGGCGCTCCTTGGCGAGCGTGGTCTTGAGGAACTTGGGCGACTGGACCCGTAGGACGTCCTCGTACGCGGCATATCCCGCGCCGACGTCGATGACGGGCGAGGCGAACGCCTCGGGGGTGCCACCGGAGCCCCCGAGGAACACACCCTGCCCGTCCTCCAGGTTGTCGAACTCCCAGGCGGAGAGCCCGCAGAGGCGGAGGAGCGTCCGGGGCGAGGGCGCGAGACCGGGCCGCAGCACGGCCCCCTGGCAGTCGGACACCCCGAGGCCTACGGCCCGCCCGTGCCCGAACGCCCCATTCTCGTACGGGAAGAACCCGACGGGCTCCCCGTCCTCCCACCACACGGCGACCCGCACGCGCGGCCGCACGGCGGCGACGGCGAGGGCGAACTCGGGCCCCATGAACGGGTTCTCGGGCGCCCCGGTCTTCCCCCGCAGCTCCCGCCACGCCTCGATCTCCCGAGGCCCGAGCTCTCTCGGCGCCACGACCTGTACTTTTCGCGGCCGTCCCGCGTGCTTCCCCCGCACGCGGACAGCCTGATCACGGACAGCGCTCAACTCTCCGACCCCCCGGTCTTCCCCCCTGAGTCCTGCCGCTACAGGACGGTACCGGTCGAAATCCCTCCGGGACAGGGCTACTCGACCACTCTGTGACCGAGGGGAATTCGTGGTGATCAAGGGACCAATGGGACGTGGTGGTTGGGTGCCACCCGGCGCACGCACTCCTGCCGCGCGCGGTCCGTCCGCAACACCCGCTCCTTCCGCGCCATCCGCGCCATCTTTGCGACTCCCGACCCTTGACGCTCCCAACTCCCCGTACCATGCGGTGACTTGAAGCTTTCGGGGGAGGCTTGAGCATGACGTTCGGTTTCGAGCACATCGTGTTGGTCGGCCTGATCTGCTGGCTGATCTACGCGATCTTCGTGTGGATCCGCGGAGTCGTGCACCGGTGGCGGCTGCCGCAGCCGACGCTCGCCCAGGGCCAGTTGGAGATGAGCCAGGGGCAGGCGTTCCGCGCGATCTGCCGACAGGCCCAGCAGCCGGGCGTCCATGTGGCGATGAACGACTACTTCGCCGAGCGCGGATGGAACCGGGCGGACGCCATGCACATCCTGGCCGAGCCCCTCAAGCACAAGCTGATCAAGGTCAAGGGCTGGCGGTTCGGCGGGTACAGCGTGACGCGCAAGGGCTGGTCGGAGTACCGGGACAAATTCATCTGGACAGGAGGCGACGGGGTGAACATCTCCGTGAAGGACGGCAATCTGGTCGCGAACGTCAACAGCCCTCATGCGAGCGCGCACGGCGGCTACGGAAACCGGGCCGGCGCGCTCGAGATCCCGCACCAGCGGCTGATCGACGCCCTGCGGGCGGACGCGGACGCGGACACCGCGACGCCCGACGAAGCGGTACGGGCGCGGGAGTACGCCGACGACCTCGCCTCCGCCGTCGACGCGCAGGACGCGGACCGCACCACGCGCGTCCTCGGCAGGATCAACGCCCTGCTGGCCTCCGCCTCGGCCGCCTTCACCCTGACCCGCGAACTTCTCCCCCCTGGATCGTAGGAACGCGCGCGTCCTATGGTGGGCCGATGGCGTCGATCAAGCAGGTCCAAATCACGTTCGACTGCGCCGAACCGGAGCGCGTCGCCCGGTTCTGGTGCGAGGTGCTGGGGTACGTCGTCCCGCCGGCGCCCGAGGGGTTCGCCGACTGGGACGCGTACGAGCGGACCCTGCCGCCCGAGCAGCAGGGTGCGGGGTTCGTCGCCATGGACCCCTCGGGGGTCGGCCCGCGCATGTACTTCCAGCGCGTCCCCGAGGGCAAGGTCGTGAAGAACCGCGTGCACCTCGACGTCCGGGTCGGCACCGGGCTCGTGGGGGAGGAGCGCCTCGCCGCCCTGGAGGCGGAGTGCGCACGCCTGGTCGCGCTCGGCGCGGTGCGCGGGCAGCTCCTGCTGGCCGACGAGTACAACGAGTCGTGCCAGAACATGCAGGACATCGAGGGCAACGAGTTCTGCCTCGACTGAGCGGCCGTCTCGACTTCAGCTCTGTCCCGGCCGAGGGGTCGTGGTCGACCCCTCGGCCGGGCGCTGTCAGACGACCCGCGTTCCCTGTCGCCAGACCTCCGACACGAGCGGTACGCCCGGGCGGTAGGCCAGGTGGACGTGGGAAGGGGCGTCCAGGACGGTGAGGTCGGCCCGCGCGCCCGGGGACAGGCGACCGACGTCCGTACGGCGGAGGGCCCGCGCACCGCCGGCCGTGGCCGACCACAGCGCCTCGTCCGGGGTCATGCCCATGTCCCGTACCGCGAGCGCGACGCAGAACGGGACGGACGACGTGAACGACGAGCCCGGGTTGCAGTCCGTCGACAGAGCCACCGTCACGCCCGCGTCCAGGAGGCGGCGGGCGTCCGGCCACTGCGCCCGGGTGGAGAACTCCGCCCCCGGGAGGAGGGTCGCCACCGTGGCGCCCGAGGCCAGGGCGTCCACGTCCGCGTCCGTCAGGTGCGTGCAGTGGTCCGCGCTCGCCGCGTCCAGCTCCACCGCCAGCTGGACACCGGGGCCGTACGAGAGCTGGTTGGCGTGCACCCGCGGGTGGAGGCCCTTCGCCTTGCCGGCCGTGAGGATCGCCCGCGCCTGGTCCCCGTCGAAGGCGCCCTTCTCGCAGAAGACGTCCACCCAACGGGCGTACGGAGCGCAGGCGTCGAGCATCTCGCCCGTCACCAGGTCCACGTAGCCGGCCGGGTCGTCGGCGTAGTCCGGGGACACGATGTGCGCGCCCAGGTACGTGACCTCGTCGGTGTGCTCGGCCGCGATCCGCAGCGCCCGCGCCTCGTCCTCCACCGTCAGGCCGTAGCCCGACTTCGTCTCGAACGTCGTCGTGCCCTGGCGCAGCGCCTCCCGCAGGAAGCGGGCCACGTTCGCTCCCAGCTCCTCGTCGCTCGCCGCGCGCGTCGCCGCCACCGTCGTCCTGATGCCGCCCGCCTTGTACGGCTGGCCCGACATCCGCGCGTTGAACTCCGCCGTGCGGTCGCCCGCGAAGACCAGGTGCGAGTGGGAGTCGACGAACCCGGGGATCACGGCCCGGCCGCCCGCGTCGACCCGGTTGTCAGTGGCCGGTGCTTTGCTTGATTCACCGACCCAGACGACCCGGTCGCCTTCGATGACGACGGCCGCGTCCTGGATCAGGCCCAGGGGAGTTCCGTCACCGAGGGAGGGATCGTTCGTGACCAGGCTGGCGATGTTGACGATGGCGGTGGCCGCCGTCGCCACGGCGCTGTTCGCGCTCGTGGGGGCGGAGATCGCCGCCGGGTTGTTCCTCGTCGCGGGGCCGGTGTTCATGGTGCGAGATCTCTCCTTCAGCCGGTCAAGGCTCGTCAGCCGCGGACCGCGGCGATCGCTTCCGTCAGCGCGCGGGGCACGTCCGGTACGGACTGGTGGACGCCGTCCCGGACGATCGTCCGGCCACCCACGACGACATGGCGCACATCCGCGGCCGACGCTGCGAATACCGCCGTCTCGGCTGCCAGACGCGGCAGCGGCCCCGCTGTCCTGACCGAGTCGAGCGCGAGCGTCGTGAAGTCGGCGAGCGCGCCCGCCTCCAGGGTGCCCGCCCCGTCCCAGCCGAGCGCCGCGTGACCGTCGGCCGTGGCCGCCCGGAGCAGCGCGGCGGCCGTCCAGTGGCCGCGCGTGCGGGAGCGGAGGCGTTCGTTCAGCTCCATCGCCCGCGCCTCCTCCAGGAGGTCGATCACCGCGTGGCTGTCGCTGCCGAGCGACAGCGGGGAACCGGCCCGCTGGAGCGCGACGGCCGGGCCGATGCCGTCCGCCAGGTCCCGTTCCGTCGTCGGGCACATGCAGGTGCCGGTCGACGACGAGCCCAGAAGGGAGATGTCCGCGTCCGTCAGGTGGGTGTTGTGGACGCCCGTCGTCCGTGCGCCGAGGACTCCGTGGTCCGCGAGGAGCTGCGTCGGGGTGCGGCCGTGCGCGGCCTGGCAGGCGTCGTTCTCGGCCGTCTGCTCCGAGAGGTGGACATGGAGCGGCACCGCGCGCGACTGCGCCCAGCCGGCCACGGTCGCCAGCTGGTCGGCCGGGACCGCGCGGACCGAGTGGATCGCCGCCCCGATCCGGACGCCCTCGCGCTCCTTGAGCGACGAGACCCGTTCCGCCCACGCGTCCGCCGTGCCGTCCGAGAAGCGGAGCTGGTGCCGGTCCGGCGCCGCGCCGAAGCCGGAGGAGAGGTACGCCGTGTCGAGGAGGGTGATCCGGATGCCCGCGTCGGCGGCCGCCTGGATCAGGGCCTCGCCCATCGCGTTGGGGTCGGCGTACGGGGTGCCGCCCGGAGCGTGGTGGAGGTAGTGGAACTCGCCGACGGCCGTGATGCCGGCAAGCGCCATCTCCGCGTACACCGCGCGGGCCAGCGCGTGGTACGTCTCCGGGGTCAGCTCGGACGCCACCTGGTACATGACCTCGCGCCACGTCCAGAAGGTGCCCGAGCCGACCTGGACGGTGCCGCGCAGGGCCCGGTGGAAGGCGTGCGAGTGCGCGTTCGCCAGGCCCGGGATCGTCAGGCCGCGCAGGACCACGGCGCCCGGGGGCGGGGCGTCCACCCCGAGGCGTACGGCCGTGATGCGGCCACCGGCCACGTCCAGCGCCACGCCCGGCTCCACGTTGGTGTCGAGCCAGGCGTGCTCCAGCCAGTACGTCGCCGGGGTCGCGCCGGTCCCACCCGTCGTGCCCGTCGTCACCTGCACGCCAGTCCTTCCAGTACGTCGGCCAGGGCGAGGACCCCCGCGACGCAGTCGTCCTCGGCCGCGAACTCGGCCGGGGAGTGCGAGACGCCCGTGGGGTTCCGTACGAACAGCATGGCGGTCGGGATCGATTCGGACAAAATGCCCGCGTCGTGGCCCGCGCCCGTGCCGAGGACCGGGGCCTTCTCGCCCAGGACGGACGCCAGCTCGTCCCGCAGGGCGTGCGCGAACTCCACGACCGGCGTGAAGGACTCCCGTACGACCGTGAGGTCGATGCCGTGCCGGTCCGCGTAGTCGCGGGCCGCGCTCTCGACGCCCGCCGTCACGGTGTCGAGCGCCGACTGGTCGGCGGCGCGGGCGTCGAGCCAGCCCCGGACCAGGGACGGGATCGCGTTGACGCCGTTCGGCTCGACCGCGATCTTGCCGAACGTGGCCACCGCGCCCGCGAGTTCGGCCTCGCGCCGGGCCGCGAGGACCGTCTCCGCGTAGGTGAGCATCGGGTCGCGGCGGTCGACCAGGCGGGTGGTGCCCGCGTGGTTGGCCTCACCGGCGAAGTCGTACCGCCAGCGGCCGTGCGGCCAGATCGCGGAGGCGATGCCGACGGCGTCCCCGGAGAGGTCGAGCGCGCGGCCCTGCTCGACGTGCAGCTCGACGAAGGCGCCGATCCGGGCGAGCCGCTCGGGGTCCGGGCCGATGGCCTCGGGGTCGAATCCGGCGGCCTCCATCGCCTGCGGGAGGGTGATCCCGTCGCCGTCCCGGAGCTCGTACGCCTGCTCCTTCGTCAGCCGCCCGGCCGTCAGGCGCGAGCCGACGCAGGCCAGGCCGAAGCGGGCGCCCTCCTCGTCACCGAAGTTGGTGATCGCGAGGGGACGCTTGAACACGACGCCACGGGAGCGCAGTTCGTCGAGCGCGGCGAAGGCGGAGACGACACCGAGCGGGCCGTCGAAGGCGCCGCCGTCCGGTACGGAGTCCAGGTGCGAGCCGGTGACGACCGCGTCACCGGCCGCCGGGTCGCCGAGCCAGGCCCACTGGTTGCCGTTGCGGTCGACCTCGTAGTTCAGCCGACGGGCCTCGGCCTGCATCTGGAACCAGAGCCGGCAGTCCGCGTCGGCCGCGGTCCAGGCGTAGCGGCGGTAGCCGCCCGAGGCGGCGCTGCGGCCGATGGGCCGCAGCGACCGCCACATGGCGTGGAACGTCTCGCTCACGCGGAGCCGCCCTCGGAGCCCTCGCGCATCGGGACGCGTACGCCCTTCTCCTCCGCCACGCGCTCCGCGATGTCGTAGCCCGCGTCCACGTGCCGGATGACGCCCATGCCCGGGTCGTTGGTCAGGACGCGGCGGATCTTCTCGCCGGCCAGCTTCGTGCCGTCCGCCACGGAGACCTGGCCCGCGTGGATGGAGCGGCCCATGCCGACGCCGCCGCCGTGGTGGAGGGAGACCCAGGAGGCGCCGGAGGCGACGTTCACCATGGCGTTCAGGAGCGGCCAGTCCGCGATCGCGTCGGAGCCGTCGAGCATGGCCTCGGTCTCGCGGTACGGGGAGGCCACCGAGCCGCAGTCGAGGTGGTCGCGGCCGATCGCGAGGGGCGCGGCGAGGGTGCCGTTGCCGACCATGTCGTTGAACATGTCGCCCGCCTTGTCGCGCTCGCCCTGGCCGAGCCAGCAGATGCGCGCCGGGAGGCCCTGGAAGTGGACGCGCTCGCCGGCCATCTTGATCCAGCGGTGCAGGGACTCGTTCTCCGGGAAGAGGTCGAGGATCGCCTTGTCCGTCTTGTGGATGTCGCTCGCCTCGCCGGAGAGCGCGGCCCAGCGGAACGGGCCCTTGCCCTCGCAGAACAGCGGACGGATGTACGCCGGCACGAAGCCGGGGAAGGCGAACGCGCGCTCGTAGCCCGCCAGTTGGGCCTCACCGCGGATGGAGTTGCCGTAGTCGAAGACCTCGGCGCCGGCGTCCATGAAGCCGACCATGGCCTCGACGTGCTTGGCCATGGACTCGCGGGCGCGGGTGGTGAAGCCCGCCGGGTCCTTGGCCGCCGCGTCCGCCATGTCGTCGAAGGCGATGCCGATCGGCAGGTACGAGAGCGGGTCGTGGGCCGAGGTCTGGTCGGTGACGATGTCGATCGGCGCGCCCTCGGCGAGCATCTGCGGCAGCAGCTCCGCCGCGTTGCCGAGCAGGCCGATGGAGAGCGGACGGCGGGCGTCGCGCGCCTCGACGGCCAGCTGGAGCGCGTGGGCGAGGTTGTCGGCCTTCACGTCCAGGTAGCGGTGCTCGATGCGGCGCTCGATGGCGCGCGGGTCGACGTCGATACAGATCGCGACGCCGTCGTTCATCGTCACGGCGAGCGGCTGGGCGCCGCCCATGCCGCCGAGGCCGGCGGTGAGGGTGATCGTGCCGGCCAGCGTGCCGTTGAACTTCTTCGCGGCGACGGCGGCGAAGGTCTCGTACGTGCCCTGCAGGATGCCCTGGGTGCCGATGTAGATCCACGAACCGGCCGTCATCTGGCCGTACATGGTGAGACCGAGCTGCTCCAGGCGCCGGAACTCCTCCCAGTTGGCCCAGTCGCCGACCAGGTTGGAGTTGGCGATGAGGACGCGCGGCGCCCACTCGTGGGTCTGCATGACGCCCACCGGGCGGCCGGACTGGACGAGCATCGTCTCGTCCTGCTTCAGGGTCCGCAGCGTGCGCACCATCGCGTCGAAGGAGCGCCAGTCGCGGGCGGCCTTGCCGGTGCCGCCGTAGACGACGAGCTTGTCGGGGTGCTCGGCGACCTCGGGGTCGAGGTTGTTCTGCAGCATCCGGAGGGCGGCCTCCTGCTGCCATCCCAGGGCGCTCAGTTCCGTACCGCGCGGGGCCCGTACGGGTCGGGGTCCTGACATGGGGCAGCCTCCTGACGATGTGAACCAGATATTCACATCCTGGCCTGCTGAATACTTGTAGTCAACAGCTGCGGCGGGACCCGTCGCGGTGGTCCCATGGATCCATGGCTTCCCACCCCGCCGGGGCCCGCCGCGATCGGGCCGTCCGCGCCGCCGTCGAGCAGGGGCTCGTCTCGCCCGCCGACCCCGACCGCCAGATCGTCGCCCTCCTCGACACCGCAGGCATCCGCGCCTCCGCGGCCGCCCTCGTCGCCGCCTTCGCCGCCGTCACCGACGCCCCCGTGCTGCACGCCTTCGCCGTGAAGGCCTGCCCGCTCGTGCCCGTCCTGCGGCTGCTCGACGCGTGCGGGCTCGGCGTCGAGGTCGCGAGCCCCGGCGAGCTGGCCCTCGCCCGCGCGGCCGACGTCCCGCCGTCCCGTACCGTGCTCGACTCGCCCGCCAAGACCCCGGCCGACCTGCGCCAGGCCCTCGCGCTCGGGATCGCCGTCAACGCCGACAACCTCCAGGAGCTGGCCAGGCTCGACGCCCTCGTCGCCTCCGCGCCGACCGCCTCGCCCCTCGGCATCCGGGTGAACCCGCAGGTCGGAGCCGGTTCCATCGGGGCGCTCTCGACCGCCACCGCCACCTCCAAGTTCGGAGTGGCCATCCGCGACGAGGGCGCGCGGGACACGGTCGTACGGGCCTACCTCGACCGGCCCTGGCTGACCCGCCTGCACACCCACACCGGCTCCCAGGGCGTCCCGCTCGCCCTCATGGCCGAGGGCGTCGCCGCCGCCTACGAGCTCGCCGAGGAGATCAACGCCAAGGCGGGGCGGCAGCAGATCGACACCCTCGACATCGGCGGCGGGCTCCCCGTGAACTTCGCCTCCGACGAGGAGACGCCCAGCTACGCGGAGTACGCCGGGCTGCTCGCCGAGACCGTCCCCCGGCTCCTCGACGGGCGGTACGGCCTGGTCACCGAGTTCGGCCGCTCGCTGCTCGCCAAGCACGGCACGATCCTGGCCCGCGTCGAGTACACCAAGACCTCCGGGGACCGCCCGGTCGCCGTCACCCACGCGGGCGTCCAGGTGGCCACCCGTACCGTCTACGACCCGGCCTCCTGGCCGCTGCGCGTCCTCGCGTACGACTCCGAGGGCCGCCCCCGCACCGGGGAGGAGACCGTCCAGGACGTGGCGGGCCCGGCCTGCTTCGCCGGGGACCTGCTCGCCACCGCGCGCCCGCTGCCGCTGCTGCGGCCGGACGACGTCGTGGCCGTACCGGACACCGGCGCGTACTACTTCGCCCACCACTACGCGTACAACAGCCTGCCCCGGCCGGCCGTCCACGGCTTCACCGTCTCCGACGACGGGACGGTCGCCTTCTCGGCCGTACGGCGGGCGCAGAGTCTGGACGAGATCGTCGCCGAGGCGGGCGGCGACCGGGCGGACGCCCTGCTGGGGTGACGGACGCATCGCCGGGCCGGCGGACGCCCTGTTGGGCCACAACGGAGGCGCGGGCCCGGAGCCGGTGCTTCGATGGAGCCATGGCCATGAAGAGCATCGTCGTCGAGCGCCGGATCCAGGCACCCCCCGGACCGGTCTGGGAAGCGATGACGGACCTGCGGGGCATGGAGCGGATGCTCGCCGGCGTGGAGCGCGTCGAGGTCCTCACCGAGGGCGGCTTCGGCGTGGGCACCCGCTGGCGCGAGACCCGGAAGATGTTCGGCAAGGAGGCCACGGAGGAGATGACCGTGACCGAGGCCGAGCCGCCGGACCGCTATGTGACGGTCGCCGACTCGCACGGCATGCACTACGAGTCCGAGATCGCGCTGCGCCCGGACGGCGCCGGGGCGACCGTGGTGCGGATGACGTTCTCGGGAGGCCCGGCCGAGGGGAACCGTCTGGGGTTTCTCGCCAGGCTGCTGAGCGGCCTCGGCGCCAGGGCGGCGAGCCGGGCGCTCGCCAAGGACCTGGACGACGTGGCGGCCACGGTGGAACGACGCGGCTGACCGGGCGAGGCGAGGTCTGACCGCTCACGGCGGGGACCGATCGCGCGAGGGCGAATTCAAGCAAGCCTGAGGCATGTTCCGATGGAAAATGCCAGAACTCCTGCCCACGGCGGAAACGTTGAGTAGCGTCACGGTCACAGCCGTACACCCGCGCGCCGCATCGGGAGGGGAATCCGCGTGCCCGGAATCGACGAGTGCCTGCTGGAGGCCATGAGCCTGCCGGGTGCACGTGGAGCCTGGCTGGTCGACTGGACCAGCGGGCTCGCCCTCGGCGCGGCGGGCGAATCGCCGGTCGGAGACCACGAGACGACGGCCGCAGAGGCGGCCGAACTGGCCCGCGCGGCGGCGGAGTACGACTCCTTCGCCGGCGCCGCCCCACCGCCGAGACCGACCGCCCCACCGACGGCGGGCGTGCCGGGGCCGACCCAGCCCACGGCCGTCCCGCCCCTGCCCACCCGACCGCCCATGGCGCGTGCCGGCGGACCCAGCAAAGAGATAGCCCTGCGCCCCGGCACCGAAGTCGCGCTCCGCGAGCGGTCGTTGACCAAGGGGCCGCCCGTCGAGGACCTGATCGTCACGACCCGGGGCGGCTACCACGTCCTCCGCTTCGTCGAGACCTCCTTCGACAGCAGCGTCTTCCTCCACCTGTGGCTCGACCGGGACACCGGCAACCTCGCGCTCGCCCGCATGCGGCTGCGCGACCTCGCGGAGAAGCTGGTGCTCGGATGACCGTCTCCCCCATGCTCGTCCGCCTCGCCGCCGAGCGGGCCACCGGCGCCCTGCTGCGCGACCACGGCACCCTCTACCTCGTCGACGGCCGGGTCACCCACGCCGAGAGCCCCGCCGCGCCCGGGCTCGACGTCCTGCTGACCGCCGGCGGCCGACTGGCCCGCGAGCGCTGGGACGAGGCCGTCGACCGGGCGGGCGCGCGGCGCGAGGTCGGCAGGTTCCTGGTGGAGAGCGGCCGGCTGCGCGACGGCGAGCTGGAGATCTGCCACCTCGGCGCGGTCTACGACGCCGCGTTCTTCGCGCTCGCCCCCGCCGCGGGACCGACCCGCTTCCGGTACGGCGTGGCCCACTGGTTCGGCGCGGTGCGGCCGGTCTCGACCGAGGCCGTCGAGCGCGAGACCGTACGCCGCCGCGAACTGCTCGACAGCGTCTGGCCGTACGGCTCCGTCGACACCGCCCCCGTCGTGCCCCGCGCCCCCGCGCCGGGGCAGACCGTGAGCCTGCGCCAGCGGGCGCTGCTCGCCGCCGCCGACGGGGTCCGTACCCCGGCGGAGATCGCGCGGGTCCTCGGCCGCCCGGCCTTCCACACGCTCCTCGAGGTGCGCCGCCTGGCCGCCGCCGGCCTGGTGGAGACCCCGGCCGAGCCCGTGGTGGTCGCGGCGCTTCCTGTCCCCGCCTGGGTCGGCGAGATCGCGCACGACCCGGACATCGCCCTGCTGCGCCGGCTCCGTGACGCCCTGGAGGCAAGTCTGTGATGAGGCGTGCCCTGCGCCTGCGCGCCGAGAGGAGATTACTGATGTCGGCAGAAGCCGAGGTGCTCGGCGAGCTGAGACGGCTGCGGGCCAGGCTGCCCCAGCTGACCGGGGCGCTCGCCGCGAGCATCGACGGCCTGGTCCTCGCCCACGACACCGTCGACGCCGAGGCCGAGGGGGTGGCCGCGCTGACGGCCGCATCCCTCGGAGTCGCCCAGCGGATGACCGAGTCCACCGGACAGGGCGGCTTCCGCGAGCTGCTCGTCCGGGGCGAGGGCGGCTATGTCGCCACGTACGCGGCCGGCGGCTCCGCCGTGCTCACCCTGCTCGCCGAGCCCCGGATCAACGTGGGCCGGCTCCACCTGGAGGCCCGTAGGTCCAGCGCCCGGATAGGCGAGCTGGTCGACGGGGCTCTGGACCGCAAAGACCTGAACCGTCCTGTCTCGTAAGACCACTTGAAACCGAAAAGGAAGTGCGACACCCATGGCGAACACCGACACCGCTCTGAAGGAAGCCATGACCATCGAGGGCGCGATCGGCGCCGCGCTGGTCGACTACACGAGCGGCATGGCCCTCGGCACGATCGGCGGCGGCAAGGAACTCGACCTGAACATGGCGGCGGCCGGCAACACGGACGTGGTCCGCGCCAAACTCAGGACGATGGAGATGCTCGGCCTCAAGGAGGACATCGAGGACATCCTGATCACGCTCGGCACCCAGTACCACCTGATCCGGCTGTTGAAGGGCCGGGGGACGGGCGGCCTGTTCCTGTACCTGGCGCTGGACAAGGGCCGGGCGAACCTGGCGATGGCGCGCCACCAGCTGAAGAAGATCGAGGCCGAGCTGGACGTCTGACCGGCCCGCTCCCGCTGGGGGCCGCCCTACTCCACGAACAGCCCGCGAGCCGCCGCCTTGGTGTCGAACTCCTCCAACCGCGCCTGCGCGTCGGGCAGTTCGTCGGCCATCGCCTCGAGCAGGACCCGGCCGAGCAGCATCGGCGCACACGCCGTGTCGAAGGCGAGCCCGGTGCCGACGGCGGCCGGGATCAGCAGGTCGCTGTGGGCGGCCACGGGCGCGAACGCCGACTCGGCGACCGTCACCACGGTGAGCCCCGCCCCCCGCGCGTACTCCAGCGCCTCCACGACCTCGCGGGGGTGGCGGGGCAGCGCGAAGCAGAGCAGGGCCGTGGCCCCGGCCCGTACCGTCGCGTCGATCCGGTCGGTGAGCATGGAGCCGCCCTCGTCGAGGAGGCGGACGTCGGGGTGGACCTTGGCGGCGAAGTACGCGAAGCCGCGCGCCTGCGAGGAGGCGGCCCGCAGCCCGAGCACGGGCAGCGGCCGGGAGGCCGCGAGCAGCCGACCGGCACGCTCGACGGGCGCGGGGTCGGCGAGCAGCTCGGCGAGGTGGCGGAGGTTCTCGATCTCGGCGAGCACGGCCTGCTGGTACTCGTTGTGCTCGCCGGCCTCGCTCGCCGCGGCCTCCCCGGCGGGGGCGACCTCGCGGAGGTGGCGGCGCAGGGCGGGGTAGCCGTCGAAGCCGAGGGCCACGGCGAAGCGGGTGACCGAGGGCTGGCTGACGCCGGCGAGGTCGGCCAGCTCCACGCTGGACAGGAACGCCACGTCACCGGCGCGGCGCACCATGCAGTGCGCGATCCGCCGCTGTGTCGGTGTCAGCCGATGCCCTTCGAAGAGCGCCTGCAGCCGTCCGGCCGGGCTGTCGCTCACACCGTCCCCCTTCCGCTCGCCCCCGCCCACTTATTCATCCACCTCGCACTCTGCATGAAGATATGCAGCAGGGCAAGAAAAGCGGGGGCTACCCCTACCGACGCGGGCCTCGCCCGTCTCTACCGTGGTCATCATGGACGAGCTCAAGAACGAACTGGACGCCACCCTGCATGCCCGCCGGGAGCTGGGCACGGAGTACGAGGCGGCCCTCGTCGATTCCTTCCTCGGCAAGGTGGAGAAGGGCCTGGACGCGACGATCGACCGGCAGGTCAGGCGCCGGCTCGGCGAGCAGCAGGTGGCGACCGCCCGCGGCGAACGCCCCCGCACACCGGGGGCCGAGGGCTTCGGGGAGCGGTTCGGCTTCGGGATCATCTCGCTGGTCCTGGCGATCCCGCTCTCCGCGATCGCCGTCACGCAGGCCAATCTGGAGGGCCTGATCGTTGCCTGGCTCGGCATCGTGGGCGTCAACGCGGTGCACGCGTTCCGCGACCGGCTGCCGCTGCGCCGGGAGGAGCGCTCGTACGAGCGGGAGTGACGCGGCAACGAGGGAGTGGCGCGGGGACCGCCGCACCCCCGGCCAGGGCCGGGGGGCGGGACGACGGCGGTCCCCGCGGGGGACACGGGCCCGGGTCAGGGCCGGTCTCCGCGTCCGCGGCGTCGCGAGGAGTTCCGGGAGCCGCTCCGTAGTCCTTGACGCCGACAACGACCACTGTGCAGCACGCGTGTTAAGCGGGTGCTGCGCGTACGTGTCGCGCTCGTACCGATTTCGCGAACGCCCGCTCGAACACGCGGCACCCCCTCCGTAGCGACTACTTCGCGGAGCCCTTCACCCCGCCGTTCGCGAGGAAGGCGAGCAGGTCCTGGCGGCTGACGACACCCGTCGGCTTGCCCTCGACCAGCACGATCGCCGCGTCCGCGGACTCACCGAGCACGGACATCAGGTCGGCGACCGGCTCACCGGAGCCGACCTGCGGCAGCGGCGCGCTCATGTGGCGCTCCAGCGGGTCCTCCAGGGAGGCGCGCTGGGTGAAGAGGGCGTCGAGGAGCTCGCGCTCGACGACCGAGCCGACGATCTCCGCCGCCATGACGTCCGGGTGACCGGCGCCCGGCTTGACGATCGGCATCTGGGAGACGCCGTACTCGCGCAGCACCTCGATCGCCTGCCCGACCGTCTCGTCGGGGTGCATGTGGACGAGGGAGGGCAGCACGCCCTCCTTGTGCCGCAGCACGTCCGCGACGGTGGCGGAGGTGGTGTCCTCCAGGAAGCCGTAGTCGGCCATCCACTCGTCGTTGAAGATCTTCGACAGGTAGCCGCGGCCGGAGTCCGGCAGGAGCACGACCACGACGTCGTCCGGGCCCAGCTCCTTGGCGACCTCCAGCGCGGCGACGACCGCCATGCCGCAGGAGCCGCCCACCAGGAGGCCCTCCTCCTTGGCGAGGCGGCGGGTCATCTGGAAGGAGTCCTTGTCGGAGACGGCGACGATCCGGTCCGTCACGTTCCGGTCGTACGCGGTCGGCCAGAAGTCCTCGCCGACACCCTCGACCAGGTACGGCCGGCCGGAGCCGCCGGAGTAGACCGAGCCCTCGGGGTCGGCGCCGACGATGCTGACCTTGCCGCCGCTGACCTCCTTCAGGTAGTTGCCCGTGCCGGAGATGGTGCCGCCCGTGCCGACGCCCGCGACGAAGTGGGTGATCTTCCCGTCCGTCTGCTCCCAGAGCTCGGGACCGGTGGTCTCGTAGTGGGAGCGCGGGTTGTTCGGGTTGGAGTACTGGTCCGGCTTCCAGGCGCCCGGGGTCTCTCGGACGAGCCGGTCGGAGACGTTGTAGTACGAGTCGGGGTGCTCGGGGTCGACCGCGGTGGGGCAGACCACGACCTCCGCGCCGTACGCCCGCAGCACGTTGATCTTGTCCGTGGACACCTTGTCCGGGCAGACGAAGATGCACTTGTAGCCCTTCTGCTGGGCCACGATGGCGAGGCCGACGCCGGTGTTGCCCGACGTGGGCTCGACGATCGTGCCGCCGGGCTTGAGCGCGCCGCTCTCCTCCGCGGCCTCGATCATGCGCAGGGCGATGCGGTCCTTCACCGAGCCGCCGGGGTTGAAGTACTCGACCTTGGCCAGGACGGTGGCCTGGATACCTGCCGTCACATTGTTGAGCTTCACCAGCGGGGTGTTGCCGACGAGGCTGATCATCGAGTCGTGGAATTGCACCGTAATCTCCGGGGTCTCCGTAATGGTGCGTCCAGCGTATGCGTAGTCGGAGCGGGTTACGGGGCAGTTAGATCCTGAACGGCTTGAAGGAGGTGACTGCCCCCATGTCGAGGGCGAGGGTGGCACGGCGGATCGCGGCGGGCGCGGCCTACGGCGGCGGGAGCATCGGGCTGCTCGGTGTGGCGGCGGTGGGTGTGGTCCTGGCCGAGGTGCAGCTGGCGAAGCGGAACGTGGGGGGCGGGGTCGCCCCCCTGCCGCCGGGGGCGGACGGGCTGTACGGACGCTCCTTCGCGGCCTCGGAACCGGGTCCTGGCCCGCTGCGGCTGGCCCTTCTGGGTGATTCCACGGCGGCGGGCCAGGGGGTGCGCCGGGCGGGGCAGACCCCGGGGGCGCTGCTCGCCTCGGGGCTCGCGGCGGTCGCGGAGCGACCGGTGGTGCTGCGGAACGTGGCGCTGCCGGGGGCGCGCTCGGACGACCTGGAGCGCCAGGTGACGCTGCTGCTCACGGCGCCCACCGGGCCGCCCGACGTCTGCGTGATCATGATCGGCGCCAATGACGTGACGCACCGGATGCCGGCCACGGAGTCGGTGCGGCTGCTCGCGGCGGCGGTGCGGCGGCTGCGGACGGCCGGTTCGGAGGTGGTCGTGGGGACCTGCCCGGACCTGGGGACGATCGAGCCGGTGTACCAGCCGCTGCGGTGGATGGCGCGGCGGGTGTCGCGGCAGCTGGCGGCGGCGCAGACGATCGTGGTGGTCGAGCAGGGCGGGCGGACGGTGTCGCTGGGAGACCTGCTCGGCCCCGAGTTCGCGGCGAACCCCCGGGAGATGTTCGGCGCCGACAACTACCACCCGTCGGCCGAGGGGTACGCGACGGCGGCGATGGCGGTCCTGCCGACGGTGTGCGCGGTGCTCGGCGTGTGGCCGGAGACGGACCGGCTGGAGCCGGACCGCCACGAGGACATGCTGCCGGTCGCCAAGGCGGCCGCGGAGGCGGCACGGGAGGCCGGCACGGAGGTGACGGGCGCACGGGCCCCGTGGGCCCTCCTGAAGCACCGGCGGCGGAGGCGGCTGACGGCCGCGGAGGCCCCGACGCCCTCGCCGGAGGACGCGCACCGCCCGTGAGGGGGTGCGGGGACGCCCTGAGGGGATGAGGGATTGCCCTGCGAGGGCGCGGGGAATGTGGACGAATGAGCGCTCGCTTAGAAAAGAGGTCCGCATCACACCGTCAAGGCGGTGACCCGTCGCGTACGTACAGGTAACTTCCCGTTCTGTCCGCCCTCTCCGCATCCTCCTGGAGCCGTGATGCCCGAAGCCGTCATCGTCTCGACCGCCCGCTCCCCGATCGGCCGGGCCTTCAAGGGCTCCCTGAAGGACCTGCGGCCCGACGACCTCACCGCGACCATCATCCAGGCGGCACTCGCCAAGGTCCCGGAGCTAGACCCGCGCGACATCGACGACCTGATGCTGGGCTGTGGCCTCCCGGGCGGCGAGCAGGGCAACAACCTGGGCCGTATCGTCGCCGTCCAGATGGGGATGGACCACCTCCCCGGCTGTACGGTCACCCGCTACTGCTCCTCGTCGCTGCAGACCTCCCGCATGGCGCTGCACGCCATCAAGGCGGGCGAGGGCGACGTCTTCATCTCGGCCGGTGTCGAGATGGTCTCGAGCTTCGCGAAGGGCAACTCCGACTCCTGGCCCGACACGCACAACCCGCTCTTCGCCGACGCCGAGGCCCGCACGGCCGCCGTCGCCGCCTCGGAGGGCTCGAACTGGCACGACCCGCGCGAGGACGGCCTCGTCCCCGACGCGTACATCGCCATGGGCCAGACCGCCGAGAACCTGGCCCGCTGGAAGGGCATCAGCCGCCAGGAGATGGACGAGTTCGGCGTACGGTCCCAGAACCTCGCCGAGCAGGCCATCAAGAACGGCTTCTGGGAGCGCGAGATCACCCCGGTCACCACCCCCGACGGCACCGTCGTCAGCACGGACGACGGTCCGCGCGCCGGGGTCACCCTGGAGGGTGTACAGGGCCTCAAGCCGGTCTTCCGCCCCGACGGCCTGGTCACCGCCGGCAACTGCTGCCCGCTCAACGACGGCGCCGCCGCGCTCGTGATCATGTCCGACACCAAGGCCGCCGAGCTGGGCCTCACCCCGCTCGCCCGCATCGTCTCCACCGGCGTCTCGGGCCTCAGCCCCGAGATCATGGGCCTCGGCCCGGTCGAGGCCTCCAAGCAGGCCCTCAAGCGCGCCGGCCTGACCATCGGCGACATCGACCTGGCCGAGATCAACGAGGCCTTCGCCGCCCAGGTGATCCCCTCGTACCAGGACCTCGGCCTGGACCTGGACAAGGTGAACGTCAACGGTGGCGCGATCGCCGTCGGCCACCCCTTCGGCATGACCGGCGCCCGCATCACCGGCACGCTCATCAACTCCCTCCAGTTCCACGACAAGCAGTTCGGCCTGGAGACCATGTGCGTGGGCGGCGGACAGGGCATGGCGATGGTGATCGAGCGCCTCTCCTGACGGTGATCGAGCGCCTCTCCTGAGGACCCGCTCCTAACCCCGTCGCGTCCCAGCCGTGACCGAATCTCCCCCAGGATGTGACCTACGTCCTGGGGGAGAGCCATAACCGCAGGTCACCGCAGTAACGGGACTAAACACCTGGCCCAAATACCTGTCCATTTCGTGACGTAATGCACTGACAGGGGGCGCACTCCCACGGCAGGCTGATGTAGGAAGTCGGGGGATCGACTCGGAATCGGGAGTACGTCAGTGAGCGCCATGTCTCTTGCCCTGCTGGTGACCACGGCCGCCGCAACGGTTGTGGGCGCCGCCGCCCTGCGCGCTGCCCACGGTCTCCGTAAGCAGGTCGTCGCCCTGCGTGGCGAACTCGCCGCCGCGCACGGGGTGTCCGTCCCGCACGCCCGCCAGACGCCCGCCGCGGAGATACGCGCCGCGGTCGCCGAGGCGCTGGCCGAGGAGCGCGAGCGCGAGCTCGCCGAGGCGCGCGCCTTCTGGGCGGCCCAGGAGGCCCGCGACGCGGCCGACGCGCCCTCGCTGCTCGGCGGCCTGGGCGGCCCCGCAGAGGACGGCGGCCCGTTCTACGTCCCGCGCCAGGCCGACTTCGTGGGCCTGGAGGCCATGGCCCTGGAGGCGATGGAGGCCGAGGCCGCCGCGCTCGACGGCGCCGGCGCCGGTGTCGACAGCGTCCTGGAGGAGTTCCCGGAGCTGACCGAGTACGCCGAGGACTCCCCCGAGCTCGCCGCGGCCCGCCGCCGCCACCCCTCGCACCCGGACTTCGTGCCGGTCCAGACGCCCGTGGTCACCGACCACGAGCGCACGGTCTCCCGCCTTGAGGAGCTCGCCGACACGCGCACGGCGCTGACCGACGTACGCCCCGGCCCGCTCGGCACGCTCGACGTGTACGTCTTCGCCGACGGCACCACGCTCTGCATGACCCCCGGCCACCGCGAGACCGCGGAGCGCCTCGCGGACGCCCTGCGCGCGGGCCGCACGCCGGTCCTGCTCGGCGGCTCGGGCGTCTCGGGCGCATACGCCCTGACGTTCTCGTTCGGCGAGGCGGACGAGGAGAACGTGTACATCCTCGCGGACCGCGTGATCGCGTCGCACTGACGCGGGGGCGACACGGCCTTTCCGCCCCACGGGGGCGGGGGTCTAGGGCCTGTCGTTTGGATCATGCCAGGCGTCGCGGCCCCGGCCATGATCCGCCGGACAGGCCCTAGACCCCCGCCCGCGCCGCGGCCTCCCGCACCAGCCTCACGGCCTCGCCCAGTTCCCCCTCCCGGGGAACGGCCGGGGCCGTTCGTAGTGCCTCGGCCAGATCGGTTCCGGCGACCAGGAGTTGGTCGGCGACGACGAACACGCCCGCGTCCGGCATGGCCGGCCCCTCCGACTCCCCGCTCTCGATCCGGTGCGCCCGGAGCGCCAACTCCCTGGCCAGCGCGAGCCCTTCGGCGGCGGCGCCGCGCTGGAGGCGGCTCTGCGGGGCCGCCCGCAACCGGTCGGCGAACCGCTCGACGGCGGCGGTCAGTTCACTCGTATCAAGCACTCCGCGACCCTACGCGCCCGTCCGGCACTGTTGCCAACGCGCCGTCGCTCAGGCACGGTGACGGGAAGGAGCACACGGCAACACGCGTCCGGAGGCGCCGATGTCCCACGCATTCTCCGAAGAGACCCACCGCAACCTGCTCGCACGTATCCCGCACTGCACCGGTCGTGAAGTCTCCGACTGGCTTCGCACCGTCGAGGAAGGCCCCTCCCTCGTCCGCTTCGAGGAGAAGGTCAGCTGGCTCCGGGGCGAGCACGACCTCGCGTACGGCCACGCGAAGGCGATCATCCACGAGTACGACCTCCGCAGGGCGGCCCGCAGACTGCTCTGACGCACCCGCACCCGGCTAAACTGGGAGAACGCTGGTTCTCCCACGCCGGAGGTGAGCGGACGATGGACACGCGGACGGACACCGAGACCGCCGAGCTACGGCTCCTGGAAGCCGCGGAGGCGCTGTTCGACGAGCGCGGTGTCCAGGCGGTCGGCATGGACGCCATCCGCACCGCGTCCGGCGTCTCGCTCAAGCGCCTGTACCAGCTCTACCCGTCCAAGGACCACCTGGTCTGGGCGGTCCTGAACCGCCGCGACGGCGCCGTCCGGGAGGCCATCGCGGCCCACGGGGCCGCCCACGCGACGACGCCGTACGAGCGGGCTCTGGCGGTCTTCGACTACCTGGGCGAGTGGTTCGCGGACCCGGGCTTCCGGGGCTGTGCGTTCATCAACACGTTCGGGGAGATGGGCGGCATCTCCCCGGACATCACCACGATCGCGCGCGGCCACAAGCAGGCGTTGCGGGGTTACTTCGCGGAGCAGACGAGCGCGCTCGGGGCGCCGTCGGAGCTGGCCGACCAGCTGGCGCTGCTGGCCAACGGAGCGATGGCGGTGGCGGGCATCGAAGGCTCCGCGGAACCGGCGGCGAGGGCGAAGGACGCGGCGCGGGTGCTGCTGGACGCGGCGCTGAAAACCTGAGAACACGTAAGGGCCCGCCCGGCAGAAGCCGAACGGGCCCTTACGTCACTCAGCGGTGCGTCAGTCGGAGTCGCCCTGCAGGATCGACAGCAGACGCAGCATCTCCAGGTAGATCCACACCAGGGTCAGGGTGAGGCCGAAGGCCGCCAGCCAGGACTCCTCGCGCGGGGCGCCGTAGGTCACGCCGTCCTCGACCTGCTTGAAGTCCAGGGCGAGGAAGCAGGCACCGAGGATGATGCCGATGACACCGAAGAGGATGCCGAGGCCGCCGCTGCGGAAGCCCAGGCCGTCACCGGCGCCGTCGAAGAGCGAGAACAGGGCGTTGACCGCCATCAGCAGGACGAAGCCGATCGCGGCCGCGATCACGAAGCCGTAGAAGCGGCGGGTCACACGGATCCAGCGCATCTTGTACGCGATCAGCACGCCGGCGAAGACCGCCATCGTGCCGAGGACCGCCTGCGCGACCACACCGGGCGAGATGTAGGTCGAGACCGTGGCCGAGATGACGCCGAGGAAGACACCCTCGAACGCCGCGTAGGCCAGGATCAGCGCGGGCGAGGCCTTGCGCTTGAAGGACTGCACCATGGCCAGGACGAAGGCCACCAGGGCGGCGCCGATGGCGATGCCGTAGGACTTGCCGAGGTTCGCCTCGTCGACCGGCAGCAGGAACCACGCGAGGGCGGCGGTGACCACGACCGTACCGAGCGTCATGGCCGTACGGCTCACGACGTCGTCGATCGTCATCACGTCGCCGCGCGTCTGCTGCGGGGCGCCGAGCTGGGTGTCCTGCGCGTACGGGTTCGTCGCGTAGGGGTTGGTTCCGACGGCGGGGCCCCCGGCCTGCGGCTGCTGCGCGTTGAAACCGGCGTAGCCGTTGTCGCGGCTGAACCCCCGTCGCGAGAAGACCGGGTTGCTGCTCCTCATCTCACTCCTCCATGGCCGCACTGCGCGGCCTTGCGTCAAGAGTAATGCGGACGCAAAGGAATCTCTCTAGTGCTCTGGGAGGATCTTTCCGAGATCGTTAGCCGAGGCCGGGGCGCCGGCGCCGGGTCCCCGGCGTGGAGCCGCTCGACCGATCCGGTGAAGCCCGCGCGTTTCTCGCTGCGCCACACGCGCGACGTCTCGTCTCTGTACGACTCGATGCGGAGGTACGGAATCCCCGGGGTGCTCACTCAGAACCGGTCGGGCGACTGGCGCGTGGTCGATCCCGTCGACCAGCGGGACATCACTGACGCCACCCCCCGGTCGACCGCCCCGGTCGGTCGGGGCTGTCTCACGTAGGAGCCGGGAAAGCCGCCGTCCTTCGAGGAAGATCGCCTGGGAGGATGTGGTGCCCGGAACCGGACTCGAACCGGCACGGCCCGAAGGCCAGCGAGGTTTAAGCTCGCCGTGTCTGCATTCCACCATCCGGGCATGGGGCGCGGCTCCGCGTTGGCACATGAGCCTATCGGGACGCTTCGCTCGTTCAGCGGAACGATGGCCCGATGTTGTCTTATTTTATTGACGTCTGAGGGTGCGTCAGTGCAGGTGGGGCCTGTTCCGGCGAACTGTGACGCGGGTCGCGGGCGCGAAGGCCCGTACATGGGAATGACGGAAAGTCATCGCATCCGCGCCACCCGAGCGGGCAATCCCCCCGGGGGTACCCCCGCCTCGCCCCCTCTCAGGGGTGCCGTCATACCTCAGGAGGATGGGGCGGGGTCCCGGTCCGACTCCAGTCGCCCCCGGGAACGGGCATGTGGGCGGACGACCCGGGCCTCAACGCTCGACAGGATGGAGTCGTTCCCGAACAAGCACCGAACATCCCGCAGTGACAGGAGTCCGCCTCGTGACCACCACCCCCACCGTGTCCCGCGCCACCGCGGTGGCCGCCCGCGCCACGGATCTCTCGAAGGTCTACGGACAGGGCGAGACCCAGGTGGTCGCCCTGGACCGCGTCACCGTGGACTTCCGGCAGGGCGAGTTCACCGCGATCATGGGCCCCTCCGGCTCCGGCAAGTCGACCCTGATGCACTGCGTCGCCGGCCTCGACTCCTTCAGCTCCGGCTCTGTGCGCCTCGGCGACACCGAGCTCGGCACCCTGAAGGACAAGCAGCTGACCCAGCTCCGCCGGGACAAGATCGGCTTCATCTTCCAGGCCTTCAACCTGCTGCCCACGCTGACCGCCCTGGAGAACATCACGCTCCCCATGGACATCGCGGGCCGCAAGCCCGACAAGCAGTGGGTGGAGAAGGTCATCGACATGATCGGCCTCTCCGGCCGACTGAGCCACCGCCCCACCCAGCTCTCCGGCGGCCAGCAGCAGCGCGTCGCCGTGGCCCGCGCCCTCGCCTCCCGGCCCGAGATCATCTTCGGTGACGAGCCGACCGGAAACCTGGACTCGCGCTCCGGCGCCGAGGTCCTCGGCTTCCTCCGCAACTCGGTGCGCGAGCTCGGTCAGACCGTCGTCATGGTCACCCACGACCCGGTCGCCGCCTCCTACGCGGACCGCGTCATCTTCCTCGCGGACGGCCGGATCGTCGACGAGATGCTGAACCCGACGGCGGACGGCGTCCTCGACCGGATGAAGGCCTTCGACGCCAAGGGCCGCACCAGCTGACGCACCGGGGCCCGCCACGAGGCCCCGTACGTACCGCAGCCCTTAGACGTTTCCGTCCCCGGTCACCCGGGGGCGCCCACTCCAGGACACACACCCATGTTCCGTACCGCCTTGCGCAACGTGCTCGCGCACAAGGCCCGGCTGCTGATGACCGTGCTCGCCGTCATGCTCGGCGTCGCCTTCGTCTCCGGCACCCTGGTCTTCACCGACACCCTCTCCCAGGCCTTCCGCAACCAGTCCGCGAAGAGCTACGACGACGTCGCCGTCGCCGTCAACATGTACCCGCCGCCCGAAGAGGCCGCCAAGACGCCCGGTCTCTCGCAGGCCGTGCTCGACAAGGTCGGCAAGCTCGACGGCGTCGCCTCCGTCACCGGGCGCGTCGACGGCTTCGCCGGCGTGCCGGACAAGAACGGCAAGCTGATCGGCGTCGGCTGGTCCAACAAGGGCACCAACTTCGCCCCCGGCGCCGACGGCAAGGACCGGGCGTACGACTTCACCCAGGGCGCGGGCCCGCTCCAGGACAACCAGATCGCCCTGGACAAGGACACCGCGGACAAGGGCGGCTACAAGGTCGGCGACACCGTCCGCGTCGCCACCAACGGCCCGGTGAAGGAGTACACCCTCTCCGGCATCTTCACGACCGAGGACGGCGCGGTCCAGGCCGGCGGCAGCCTCGTCGTCTTCGACAACTCCGTCGCGCAGAACCTGTACGTGAAGCAGGGCTTCTACCGCGACGCCATCGTCGTCGCCAAGCCCGGCACGGACGCCGACAAGCTCCTCGACGAGGTCCTGAAGGTCGTCCCGAAGGCCGCCACCGCCCAGACCGGCCAAGCCCTCGCCGACCAGCAGGCCAAGGACATCGAGTCCGGGCTCGGCGCGCTCAAGCAGGTGCTGCTCGGCTTCGCCGGCATCGCCCTCTTCGTCGGCGTCTTCCTGATCGCCAACACCTTCACCATGCTCGTCGCCCAGCGCACCAGGGAACTCGCGCTGATGCGCGCCGTCGGTGCCTCGCGCAAGCAGATCACCCGCTCCGTCCTCGCCGAGGCCGGTCTCGTCGGTCTGGTCGCCTCCGCCGTCGGCTACGGCCTCGGCATCGCGATGGCCATCGGGCTCCGCGCCGGCATGAACGCCTTCGACCTGAAGGTGCCCGGCGGTCCGCTGGTCCTCACCGCCACCCCGCTCATCGCCGCGCTCTCCGTCGGCGTCCTGATCACCATGTTCGCCGCCTGGCTGCCCGGCCGCCGCGCCGCGAAGATCCCGCCGGTCGCCGCCATGAGCAGCGTCCACGCCGCCGCGACGACCAAGTCCCTGGTGGTCCGCAACTCCATCGGCGCCGCCATCACCGCCCTCGGCGCGGTCCTCATCGTGCTCGGCGCCGGCAAGGGCGGCGAGGACGGCCGGATGTTCATCGCGGGCGGTGCCTTCACCACCCTCATCGGTGTGATCGTCCTGATCCCGCTGCTGTCCCGCCCGGTCATCGCCCTGATCCGGCCGCTCTTCGTGGGTCTCTTCGGGGTCTCCGGCAAGCTCGCCGGTCTCAACGCGGTCCGCAACCCGCGCCGTACCGGCGCCACCGCCTCCGCCCTCGCCATCGGTCTGACCCTGGTCACCGGCCTCACCGTGCTCGGCACGACGGTCGGCGCGGCCCTGGACAAGATGACGACGGAGCAGATCCGCGCCGACTACATGATCTCCATGGCCAGCGGCCAGGGCATGAACAAGGACGCGCTCACCGCGATCGAGAAGACCCCGGGCGCCACCGCCGTCTCGCCGCAGCTGTCCGGCTGGTTCACGCTCAAGGGCAAGGACGTCTCGGCCTCCGGTGTCACCCCGGGCGACATCGAGAAGCTCATCAAGCTCAACACCGTGAAGGGCTCGCTCGGCTCCCTCCGCGAGGGCCGGATCGCGGTCGCCGAGAAGACGGCGACCAAGCAGGGCTGGAAGGTCGGGGACACGCTGCCGGTCGAGTACGGCGACAAGCAGAAGGGCAGGCTGACCGTCGGCGCGATCTTCGAGGACAGCGAGTTCGTCTCGCCGATCGTCATCGACGCGAAGATCGTCACCGCCCACGAGCAGGAGTCGTACATCCCGCAGATCTTCGTCTCGATGGACGGCGGCGCCTCCGCGGCCAACGAGAAGGCGCTCGCGAAGGCGATGGGCGACAACCCGGCCATCACCGTCATGGACCAGAAGGACATCCGTGACCTGTTCGGCGGCCAGATCAACCTGCTCCTGAACATCATGTACGGCCTGCTGGCGATGGCCCTGATCATCGCGATCCTGGGCGTCGTCAACACCCTGGCCATGTCCGTCTTCGAGCGTCAGCAGGAGATCGGCATGCTGCGGGCGATCGGTCTCGACCGGCGCCGCGTGAAGCGGATGGTCCGTCTGGAGGCCGTGGTCATCTCGCTCTTCGGCGCGGTGGTCGGCATCGGCCTCGGCTCGTTCCTCGGCTGGGCGATCGGCGAGACGTTCAAGAACAGCCTGCCGGGCTACGCCCTGGTCCTGCCCTGGGACCGGATCGGGATCTTCCTGGTCCTCGCCGGACTGGTCGGCGTCCTCGCCTCCCTCTGGCCGGCCCGCAGCGCGGCCAGGCTGAACATGCTGACCGCGATCAAGACCGAATAGCCTCGGTACGTACGGCTGAAGGGCCGGGCTCCCCCCGCGGGAGCCCGGCCCTTCGGCGTACCTACAGCTCCTACGCCTTCTCGTTCCAGACCCGCGGCCTCAGCGCCACGCCCGAGGTCCCGGAATCCGGCGTCTTCACCGCCAGGAACTGGTTCACGCCGATCCTGTTCCGCTCGAAGGAGACCGCCGACGCGGCCATGTACAGCCGCCAGATCCGCGCCCTCCCCGGTGACGTGAGCCGTACGGCGCGGTCCCAGTCGGACTCCAGGTTGGCCACCCAGCGGCGCAGCGTCAGGGCGTAGTGCTCGCGGATCGCCTCCACGTCGCGCACCTCGAAGCCGGCGTCCTCAAGGGTCGTCAGCGTGCGGCCCATCGGGGCGAGTTCGCCGTCGGGGAAGACGTACGCGTCGATGAACGGGTCCACCTCGTAGGCGGCCTCGTCCGGCTCGGGGCGGCGGGAGATCTGGTGGTTGAGCAGCCGGCCGCCGGGCTTGAGCAGGGAGTGCAGTATGTCGGCGTACTCGCGGTAGCGGACCTCGCCCACGTGCTCGGCCATGCCGATGGACGAAATCGCGTCGTACGGGCCGTCCTTGACGTCCCGGTAGTCCTGGACCCGGATCTCGATCCGGTCCGTCAGGCCCTCCTCCGCGATCCGCTTGCGGGCGAAGGCTGCCTGCTCGCGGGAGAGGGTGACGCCGACGACCTGGGCGCCGTACTCGCGGGCCGCGTGCATGGCCATGGAGCCCCAGCCGCAGCCGACGTCCAGGAGCCGGTCCCCCTCCTTCAGGCGCAGCTTGCGGGCGATCAGGTCCAGCTTGTCGCGCTGGGCGTCCTCCAGGTTCCCGCCGTCCGTCCAGTACGCGCACGAGTAGACCATCGAAGGACCGAGGACGAGCTCGTAGAAGTCGTTGCCCACGTCGTAGTGGTGGCTGATCGCCTGTTTGTCGCGGCGCTTGCTGTGCCGGGAGCCGGTGCGCCGGCGCACCTCCTCGGCGGGCGGCGCGGGCGGCGGGTAGGGCCCGGCCAGCTTGACCAGCGCGGCGGCCGCGGCGCGCAGCTTCGGGTCGCGTACGGACTCCAGGGCGCTCCTGGTCTCCTCGCCCCGGTCCCAGAAGACCCCCGCGAGCCGGTCGAGAACGGTGTAGAGGTCGCCCTCGACGTCGATCTCACCGGCCACCCACGCCCGGGCCAGGCCGAGTTCGCCGGGCTTCCACAGCAGCCGGCGCAGGGCCCGGCGGTGCCGGACGATCAGGACGGGGCCGTCCGCGGGCCCGGCTTCGGTGCCGTCCCAGGCTCGCAGCCGCACCGGGAGCGGGGCCCCCAGCAGGTCCTCCGCGAGAGTGGTCAGCCGCAAAGCGGCGTCGGCCATGGTGCACACCTCCGTGATGTCGTGCCCCAGAAATGCTCGTCACCACGTAAACACCCTCCGTAGGCGTTTTTCGTCCCGTAGGCGCGCAACGACTCGGCAAAACACCCGGGCGGAACACTCGGACGCCGCCTCGGACATGCCGAAGGGCCGTCCGCACCACGGATGGCGGACGGCCCTTACGGGACAAGCGGGTGGATCAGGTGGAACTAGGAGGCCTTGGCCTTCTCCTGGCTCGCGGCGGCGGCCGGAGCCGGGGCGGGCTTGGCGGCCTCGTAGAACTCCTCGCGCGGGGTCTCCATGGCACCGAGGGAGACGACCTCACGCTTCAGGAACATCGCGAGGGTCCAGTCGGCGAAGACGCGGATCTTGCGGTTCCAGGTCGGGACGGCCATGCCGTGGTAGCCACGGTGCATGTACCAGGCGAGCCGGCCCTTGAGCTTGATCTTCATCTTGCCCATGACGATCATCGCGACGCCCTTGTGGAGGCCGAGACCCGCCACAGCACCCTTGTTGGCGTGCGAGTAGTCCTTCTGCGGGAAGCCCCGCATGCCGGACACCACGTTGTCGCCGAGGACCTTCGCCTGACGCAGCGCGTGCTGGGCGTTCGGCGGGCACCAGGCGCGCTCGGCCGGGACGCCGGCCTTGATCGCGGCCAGGTCCGGGACCTGGGCGTTGTCGCCGGCGGCCCAGATGTAGTCGGTGCCGGTGACCTGGAGGGTCGGCTGGGCGTCCACGTGGCCGCGGGGGCCGAGCGGGAGGCCGAAGCGGGCGAGCGCCGGGTTGGGCTTGACGCCCGCGGTCCACACGATCGTGTTGGAGTCGACCTCGAGGCCGTTCTTCAGCACGACGTGACCGTCGACGCAGGAGTCCATGGAGGTCGAGAGGTAGATCTCGATGCCACGGCCCTCGAGGTGCTCCTTGCCCCAGCGGCCCAGCTCCGGGCCGACCTCGGGAAGGATCTTGTCGGCGGCGTCGACCAGGATGAAGCGCATGTCCTCGCGCTTCACGTTGGTGTAGTACTTCGCCGCGTCGCGGGCCATGTCCTCGACCTCGCCGATGGTCTCCGCGCCGGCGAAGCCGCCGCCCACGAAGACGAAGGTCAGCGCCTTGCGGCGGACCTCCTCGTTGGTCGTCGAGTCCGCCTTGTCCAGCTGCTCCAGGACGTGGTTGCGGAGGCCGATGGCCTCCTCCACGCCCTTCATGCCGATGCCCTGCTCGGCGAGGCCGGGGATCGGGAAGGTGCGGGAGACCGCGCCCATCGCGACGACCAGGTAGTCGAACGGCAGGTCGTACGCCTCGCCGACGAGCGGCGCGATCGTGGCGACCTTGCGGTCCTGGTCGATGGTGGTGACGCGACCGGTGAGCACCTCGGCTCCGCGCACGACGCGTCGCAGCGGGACGACGACGTGGCGCGGGGAGATGCTGCCTGCGGCGGCTTCGGGGAGGAAGGGCTGGTACGTCATGTACGAGCGCGGGTCGACGACCGTGACGGTCGCTTCCGCATAACGCATCTTCTTGAGGATGCGTCGTGCTGCGTACAGGCCTACGTACCCACCGCCTACTACGAGGATCCTGGGACGCTCCGTGGTGCTCATGCATCCGAGTATCCACCCCTCCCAGGGGGGTCGCTCGTGCGCCCCTTCACAAGGTTGTGGACCACCTCTGCTACACTCCGCCGCCCACGTGACCCAGGTCATGGTCGTGCAAAGGAACCACAGTGCGGGGGTGAACGTTGTTCACCCCTACTGAACTGGCCCGGAGAGGGTCCGGTAACCCCGAACCACGGGGTGCGTTCACACGATGGAAACAACGAGCGAACACGGCCCTCGACCTACGAAAGAGCCCCGACAGGGGTGTTGGAGGCCCAGTTGGCCCTCCTCGACCCCCGCCAGGGCCCTTTTCCTTGTGAAGAACTTCACGAACTTTCCCGACGCCCTGTCGCGGAAGGCGTCGGGGCGTGTCCGTTATGCCACCGAGAGTGCGATTCCGTCGAGGATGTCGTGCTCGCTGACGACGACCTCGCGGGCCCCGGTCCGCTCCATGATCTCCCGCAGGACGAGCGCCCCGGCGACGATGACGTCGACGCGTCCGGGGTGCATCACGGGGATCGCGGCGCGCTCGTCGTGGGTGGACGCGAGCAGCGTGTCGACGATCTCGGCGACCTTCTCGTACGGGATACGGGAGTGGTGGATCTTCTCGGAGTCGTACTCCTTGAGACCGAGCGCGATCGCGGCGACCGTGGTGACCGAGCCCGCGAGCCCGACCAGCGTCCCGGCCTCGCGGATCGGCACGGTCTCCTCGGCGAGGTCCAGGGCGGCCCGGATGTCGGCGCGGATCGCGGCGACCTCGTCGGCGGCCGGCGGGTCGCTGCGGACGTGGCGCTCGGTGAGGCGGACGCAGCCGATGTCGACGGAGCGGGCGGCCTCGACGTGGCTGTTGCCGACGACGAACTCGGTGGAGCCGCCGCCGATGTCCACGACGAGGTACTTCTCCGTGCCGTGCAGTTCGCCGGTGGCGCCGGTGAAGGAGAACTCGGCCTCCTGGTCGCCGGTGATCACCTCGGGCTCGACGCCCAGGATGTCCAGGACGCCGCTCACGAACTCCGCGCGGTTCTCGGCGTCGCGGGAGGCGGAGGTGGCCACGAACCGCAGCCGCTCGGCGCCCAGTTCCTTGATGACGGCCGCGTAGTCGCGGCAGGCCGCGAAGGTCCGCTCGAGCGCCTCGGGGGCGAGCCGGCCGGTCTTGTCGACGCCCTGGCCGAGGCGGACGATGGTCATCCGCCGGTCCAGCTCGATCAGCTCACCGGTCTCGGGGTCGAGGTCGGCGACGAGCAGGCGGATGGAGTTCGTACCGCAGTCGATGCCCGCGACCCGGGTCATTCGGCGGACTCCTTCTCGTCGGCGCACGGGGTGACGCACGGGCCCTTGGCCCACCACTCCGGCAGCATCGCGAGCGCCTCGTCGCCGAACGGGTTCACACCGGGCCCGGCGACCAGCGAGTGGCCGACGAGGACGTGCAGGCACTTGACCCGGTCCGGCATGCCGCCGGCGCTCGGGAAGCCCTCCAGGACCTCGATGGCGTCACGGCGGGCGATGTAGTCCTCGTGCGCGGCCCGGTAGGCGGCGGCGAGCTCCGGGTCGGTACCGAGCCGGGCCTGCATCTCCTTCATGACCCCGTTGGCCTCGAGCGTGCCGATCGCGGAGGCCGCGCGGGGGCAGGTCAGGTAGTACGTGGTGGGGAACGGGGTGCCGTCCGGGAGCCGCGGTGCGGTCTCGACGACGTCCGGGTTGCCGCAGGGGCAGCGGTGCGCGATGGCGCGCAGCCCCCGGGGCGGGCGACCGAGCTGGGCCTCGAACGCGGCGACGTCCGCCTCGGTCGGCTCGGTGCGGGCGGTCTGCGGAGGGGGCGTTTCCATGCTGCGTCTTGTCTTCTCGTCGTCGGGGGCGGTCGGGTGCGGTCGGTGGTCCATCATCTCGCGTCGTGGGAGATCGCGCCGCCGGGTCTCCCGACGCCGGAGCTCGCGCGGCCGGAGCGCGGGCCGCCGGGGTCGCGGCGCCGGGTCAGCGGCCCGCGTCGGCGCGGTCGACGCCGTCCCAGAGGTCGGAGTACCAGGGGCGCTCGGCCTCGCCCTGCTCGGTGCGGCGGGCGCGCTCGGCCTCGGGGTCGTTCACGGTGAAGCCGGTCTCGCCGGGCATCACGTAGTGCAGGTGCTCGCGGGCGAGCCGGCGCACGTACGCGGGGTCCTGGAGCCGGGCCTTCTCGTCCCGCAGCTCCTCCACGCGCGCGGCGGCCTCGGCGGCCTGGCGCTCCTGCTCGGCGATCTCGCCGCGCTGGGAGACGTACTGCCGCATCGGGTACGCGAGGGCGACGACCAGCGAGCAGACGACCAGGGCGAGGAAGGCCGCCCGGCCGGTGAGCCGGGAGCGGCGGGCCTGGCGGCGGGTCTGGGAGCGGTACACGCGGGCGGCGGTCTGCTCGCCGAGCAGCCGGATCCTGGTCGCGGTCGAGAACCGGTCCCGGGCCATTGCGCGCCTCCCCTATTACGAACGGACGTCCCCGCACACGGTACGGGACCGGGTGCGGGGACGTACGTAACCGAGAGGCCCTCCGGGGCCTTCGGGATCAGCCCTTGAAGCGCGGGAACGCGCTGCGGCCGGCGTAGACGGCCGCGTCGTCGAGGATCTCCTCGATGCGCAGGAGCTGGTTGTACTTGGCGACGCGCTCGGAGCGGGCCGGGGCGCCGGTCTTGATCTGGCCGCAGTTGGTGGCGACGGCGAGGTCGGCGATGGTGACGTCCTCGGTCTCGCCGGAGCGGTGCGACATCATGCACTTGAAGCCGTTGCGCTGGGCCAGCTCGACGGCGTCCAGGGTCTCGGTCAGCGAACCGATCTGGTTGACCTTGACGAGCAGCGCGTTGGCGGCGCCGTCCTCGATGCCGCGGGCCAGGCGCTCCGGGTTGGTGACGAACAGGTCGTCGCCGACGATCTGGACCTTGGCGCCCAGCTTGTCGGTGAGGACCTTCCAGCCGGCCCAGTCGTCCTCGAACAGCGGGTCCTCGATGGAGACCAGCGGGTACGCGGCGACGAGCTCCTCGTAGTACTCGGTCATCTCGGCGGCCGAGCGGGTCTTGCCCTCGAACGCGTACGAGCCGTCCTTGTAGAACTCGGACGCGGCGACGTCGAGCGCGAGCGCGATGTCCTTGCCCGGGACGTAGCCGGCCTGCTTGATGGCCTCCAGGATGAGGTCGAGCGCCTCGCGGTTGGAGTCCAGGTTCGGGGCGAAGCCGCCCTCGTCGCCGAGGCCGGTGGAGAGGCCCTTGGTCTTCAGGACGGACTTGAGGGTGTGGTAGACCTCCGTGCCCCAGCGCAGGGCCTCGGAGAAGGACTCCGCGCCGATCGGCGCGATCATGAACTCCTGGATGTCCACGTTGGAGTCGGCGTGCGAGCCGCCGTTCAGGATGTTCATCATCGGAACGGGCAGCAGGTGCGCGTTCGGGCCGCCGAGGTAGCGGAAGAGCGGGAGGTCGGAGGCCTCGGACGCGGCGTGCGCGACGGCGAGGGAGACGCCGAGGATGGCGTTGGCGCCGAGGGAGGCCTTGTTGTCCGTGGCGTCCAGGTCGAACATGGCCTGGTCGATGAGGCGCTGCTCGGTGGCGTCGTAGCCGACGAGCTCCGGGCCGATCTGCTCGATCACGGCGAGGACGGCCTTCTCGACGCCCTTGCCCTGGTAGCGGTTCTTGTCTCCGTCACGGAGCTCAATGGCCTCGAACGCACCGGTGGAGGCACCGGACGGAACGGCAGCACGGCCGGTGCTGCCGTCGTCGAGGCCGACCTCGACCTCGACCGTGGGGTTGCCTCGGGAGTCCAGGATTTCCCGGGCTACGACGACGTCGATGGACGGCACGAGCATCTCCTTCTGGGATGTGACGCTAGATGTGACGCTTGCGGTGCAGGGTCGCTTTGGCCTTGCGACAAGAGCCTAACCGGCTCCAGGGCTCCAGCCAGCCGGGCGCCCGCCCCCTGGGACGAAAAAGGACCCAAGGGCATGCATCTCGGGCCAAAGGGCCCCAGAACTACTCGGCGGTAACCGGCTCGGTACCGGTCGGGCGAGACGCCAACCGGTCCCGGACAGCGCGGAACCCCGGCCCGGAGCGCACGGGGGAAGAAACGCTCCGGACCGGGGTGGTCACCGCGGGAGGGTCGTAGGACCCGCGCGAGCCGCCGGACTCACACGAGCCGTCGGGCTCACTTCAGGTGAAGCTGCTGGCCCGGGTAGATCAGGTCGGCGTCCTCGACGACGTCCTTGTTGAGCTCGAAGAGCTTCGCCCAGCCGCCCTTGACGTCGTGGGCGGCGGCGATGGTGCTCAGGGTGTCGCCGGAGACGACCTTGTACTCGCCGTCGCCCTTCTTGACCTTCTTGCCGGTCGGGGTGGTGACGGTCTTCTTCGACTCGGCCTTGGGCGCGGCCTTCGGGGCGGTCCGCTGCTCGCTGCGGGTCGTCGGCTGCTCGGCCTTGCGCTCCGGCTTCGGCGCGCTCTCCTCGACGGGAGCGGCGCCGGGGGAGGCGGCCGACAGGCCCACGCCACAGCTCGGCCAGGCGCCCTTGCCCTGACCGGCGAGGACCTTCTCGGCGATGGCGATCTGCTGCGACTTGGAGGCCTGGTCGGCGCTCGCGGCGTACGCGGTGCCACCGAAGGCGGCCCAGGTGGAGCTGGAGAACTGCAGGCCGCCGTAGTAGCCGTTGCCGGTGTTGATCGACCAGTTGCCGCCGGACTCGCACTGGGCGACCTTGTCCCACTCGGAGACGGTGGCGGCCGAGGCGGTGCCGGCGCCCATCAGGGGGGCGGCGACGGCGACGCCGGCGACGCCGGCGAGGGCGACGGCGCGGGTGGCCTTGGAGGGACGACGGTGTTTGCCCTTGGCGGAAAACAGCATGGAGATTCTCCTCACCGACGCCTACGAGGTGAGCTGTCGGGTTCGGGCCGATGTGAGTTGCCCGGCCGCGCGACCTAGCGCGCGGCTTCACCCCAAGCCGTTCCTTCGGCCGTCTGTCTCAACGGCCGGGGACGGCACTTACCTTGGGTCCCCCGCTCCTGCCTACGGCGCTTGACGCGACGACTGTTCCCATCGGCCGACGGCAGGATTCGGCGTTTCGGTCGACGGGGCCCGCGGTGGCGAGCGGTCACGACCGTAGACACAGACCCGGGGGAAGTTCAAAGACGCCCATGAGGGACAAAACGCCCCTACTTGCCTCGGGATGAAAGGTGTTTACGCAGGTGAGAGGTGACGGAAGCGGAGTTCGCGGACGAGACATGCCAGTTGAGGCGAAGAGACCCATGTCTCACTTGCGCAGAACCGGACATTCAGCCCCGAACCGCCCCTACTTCGCGTCCGTTTCCGCCGTCTTGTCCGCGGTCTTGTCCGCAGGGGTCCCGAGCGTCAGATCGAGGCTCTGGCCAGGGAGGATGAGGTCCGGGTCGGCGCCCACGGTCGAGCGGTTGGCGTCGTAGAGGGCGCCCCAGCCGCCGGGGAGTTCGTTGCGCTGGGCGATCTCGGTGAGGTTGTCGCCGGGCTTGACGGTGTATGCGCCGATAGCGTCGGCAATGCCCTGGGAGGGCGTTTTGTCCGTGTCGCCCCCACTGCCCCGGTTCGCGCGCTCCTCGACGGAGCCGTCCACTGTCGGCGCGTCAGACGGCGAGGCGTGACGCCCTGTTTCGCGATCCTTGTCCGTATTACCCGTCTCCTCCGGTGCCGCGTCGCCCCGGTGCTTGCCGGTGCCCGGCGCGGACGGGGAGGTCGACGACTCGGGCGTCGTCGGCGTGGTGGAGGTCTCAGGCGTGGTGGAGGTCTCAGGGGTCGCCGTGGACGGCGTGGAGACCTCGGCGGAGGGGGTGGAGGGGCCCTGGGTCTTCGACGAGCCGTCCGGGAGGCCGGAGGTGCGGTTGGACTCGGGGCGCGGGCCGGTCGGCTCGGACGGCTTGACGGACGGGCCGGGGTCGACGTCGGGCTTGGCGCCGTCGTTGGTCAGGCCGGCGATCGGCGCGCAGGTGGCCCACTGGGTGTCACCCGCGGCAAGGGCCTTTTCGGCCACCGCGATCTGCTGGGCTCGGCTGGCGAGGTCCGCGCTCGTCGCGTACGCCAGTCCGCCGTGGCGCTCCCAGCTCTCCTGGGTGAACTGCAGTCCGCCGTAGAGCCCGTTGCCGAAGTGGGCGCTCCACTGGCCGCCCGAGGAGCACTCGGCGACCCGGTCCCAGGTGGCGGAGTCCGCGGCGGAGGCGGAGCCTGCCGCCAAGAGCGGCAACGCGAGGGCCGATCCCGTCACGCCTGCGGCGACAACGATGGCGGGGGCCTGGCGGGGTCTGCGGTGTCGTCCGTTCCCGGAGCGCATGCGGAGCTGCCTTTCGCGTGACTGCTGAGGTGACGGTGAACGTAGCGGCATTCGAACGCTAGTCACAAGTCGATGCAGCGGAGATCACGTAAAAGTCACAGTCTTGACGGACCGTCAGCTCCTCACCGGGGCAAACTCCACCGGAAGGGTGCGCAAGCCGCGCATGATGAGCCCGCCGCGCCACCGCAATTCATCGGGATCGACGCCAAGTCGCAGGTCTGGAAGGCGAGTCAGGAGTGTCGCGAGGGCGATCTGCCCTTCGAGCCGGGCGAGTGGCGCGCCGATGCAGTAGTGGATGCCGTGCCCGTAGCCGAGGTGCTGGTTGTCGCGCCGGGACAGATCGAGCGTGTCGGGCGTGTCGAAGCGCGCCGGGTCGCGGTCGGCGGCGGCGAGCACGACGAGGACCGGGTCGCCCGCCGGGATCTCCTGGCCGCCGATCGTCAGCGGCTCCATGGCGTACCGCCAGGTCGCGAGCTCCACCGGACCGTCGTAGCGCAGCAGCTCCTCGACGCCGGTTTCCAGGAGCTCCCGCTCCCCCGCGGCGAGCGAGGCCTGGAGCAGCTCACGCTGCCCAGGGTTACGAAGCAGGGCATAAACCCCATTGCCGACCAGATTCACGGTCGTCTCGAAGCCGGCGAAGAGAAGGATGAAGGCCATGGCGGCGGCCTCGTTCTCGGTGAGGTGCTCGCCGTGGTCGGAGGCCTTGATGAGCCCCGAGATCAGGTCGTCGCCGGGGTCGATCCGCTTGCGGTGGATCAGCTCCGCGAGATAGCCGCGCATCTTCTTGACCGACCGCGCCACCCCGCCGCGCGGCCCTCCGCCGTGCCGGATCATCATCCCGGCCCAGTCCCGGAAGTCGTCCTGGTCCTCCTCGGGCACCCCGAGCAGGTCGCAGATCGCGTAGATGGGGAGCGGGAAGGCGAACTCGTGGATGAGGTCGGCCGAGCCGTTCGCCGCGAAGTTGTCGATGAGCCGGTCCGTCAGCTCCTGCACCCGGGGCGCGAACTCGGCGACCCGGCGCGGGGTGAACGCCTTGGAGACGAGCCGGCGCAGCCGGGTGTGGTCGGGCGGGTCGATGTTGAGCAGATGCGTCATCAGCTCGGCCTTGCGCTCGCCGGGGATCCCCGTCTTCCCCTTGGCGTGCGCGGGCTCGTCGTGGTGCGCCGGGTTCTTCGAGAGCCGCTGGTCGGCAAGCGCTTGCCGGGCGTCCGCGTACCGCGTCACCAGCCAGGCCTCGACCCCGCTGGGCAGCTTGGCCCGGTGCACGGGCGCGTGCTCGCGCAGCCAGGCGTAGGCGGGGTACGGGTCGGTCGCGAACTCCCAGGTGAAGAGCTCGGGGGCGGGGTTCTCGGCGGGGTTCTCGGCGGGGGGCGTGCTCACCCTGAGACGGTACCCGGGCCTTGACCGTACGGGCTGTCGGGCGCCCGGCCCCCGAGATGTGATCGTCCTGTGAAGGGAGGTGGCCTAGATTCTCCCGCGTGGATGCCCAGTTGCTCAGAAGCACGTTCGCCGTCGTCGAGAGACGGGCCGAGCATGCCGTCGCGTTCTTCTACTCCCATCTGTTCTGGCACAACCCGGGCGTCCGTGAGCTCTTCCCCGAGGACCTGCGGGCCCAGCGCGACCGGCTCTTCGCCGCGCTCACCCATGTCGTGACCCGCCTGGAGGACCCCGGACTGCCGGAGTACCTCGCCCATCTGGGCCGCGACCACCGCAAGTTCCTGGCCTCCCCCGCGCTCTACGCCGCCGTCGGCTCCAGCCTGACCGCCGCGTTCGCGCACGCCGCCGGGGCGGCCTGGAGCATCGAGGCGGAGAAGGCGTGGACGGAGGCGTACGGGCACGTGGCCGAGCTCATGATGCGGGGCGCCGAGCAGGCCGAGGCGGAGGGCGAGCCGGCCTGGTGGGACGCCGTGGTCGTCCGGCACGAGCGGCTCGACGAGGACCTGGCGGTGCTGACCCTGAAGCCGCGCAGGCCGTTCGCGTACCGGCCGGGGCAGTACGTCGGGGTGAGCTCGCTCCGGGTCCCCCGGGTGTGGCGGACGTACTCCCTCGCGAACGCGGCGCGGGCGGACGGGACGGTGGATCTGCACGTGAGCCGGATCCCGGGCGGGGCGATGAGCACGGCGCTCGTGGAGGCGGTACGGGAGGGGGAGCCGCTCCGGCTGAGCGCGCCGGGCGGCGCGCTGACGGCCCGGACGGCGCCGGACGTCCCGCGCACGTACATCGCGGCCGGGACGGGATGGGCGCCGGTGAAGGCGCTCCTGGAGGAGGTGGCGGCGGGCCCGGAGGGGGTCGAGGGCCGGCTCTTCCTGGTGGCGCGGGCGAAGGGCTACCTGTACGGGAAGGGGGACGCGGAGCGCCTGCGGGAACGGATACCCGGCCTGAAGGTCACGTACATAGCCCCGGCGCCGGAACGCCCCCGGGAGCAGGCGACGGAGCGGCTGCTGCGGGCGCTGTACGCGTGCGGCAACTGGGGGGCGCACGACGTGTACGTGGCGGGCCCACCGGAGTTACTGGAGGAGACCCTCCCGGCCCTGACCGACCTGGGCGCCCCTCGACTCCACCACGACCGCCTCCCGCCCCCGGGCGAGTCCCGCCCCCTGGGCACAGCGGAATGGTTCCTCTCCCGCCCTGAGCCTCAATGGCACAACCCCGCAGCCAGGTCGCCGCAGGCACCGTGATCCTCGGGGTGCGGGAGAGGGCTTACTGCCCCTCCGTCGCCAGGATCGTGTCCCTGTACGTGCGGGCCGCTGCGCGGAGGGCGGCCTCCGGGTCGACGCCCGTGGCCTCCGCTTCCGCTGCCAGGGCGAGGAGTTCGTAACCGATGCCCTCGCCCTTCGGAAGGGGGACGTCAAGGCCCGCCGTGCGGACGCGGCCCGCCAGCTTCGCGGCGAGGGCCAGGCCGGGCTGGCTGAGGGGGATGCCTTCGGTGACGGAGTCGCGCTGCTTCTCGATCGCCTTCGTCCGCAGCCAGTGCGCCTTGACCTCCTCCGGCGTCTCGGCCTTCGCGTCGCCGAAGACGTGCGGGTGCCGGTGGATCAGCTTCTCCACGATCCCGCCCGCGACGTCGTCCACGGAGAACGGCGCCTCCTCGTCCTCCTCCGCGATCCGCGCGTGGAAGACGACCTGGAGCAGCACGTCGCCGAGCTCCTCGCGCAGCTCGTCCCGGTCGCCGTCCTCGATCGCCTCGACGAGTTCGTACGCCTCCTCGATGCCGTACTTCGCGAGCCCCTTGTGCGACTGGCGCGAGGACCACGGGCACTCGCGCCTGATCCGGTCCATGACCTGCACCAGGTCCAGGAGGCGGGCGCCGGGCAGGTCGTACGAGCCGGGCAGCAGCTCCAGGTCGGGCATCGTGACGCGGCCCGAGCCGGCGAGGCGGGCGAGGCCGTCCGTCAGCGCCTGGTCGCCCTCGCCGCCGGGCAGGACCACCACGGTCCGCCCCCCGGCGCACGCGTCGACCAACTCCCGTGCCTCCGGGCGGGCGTGCTCGACGGCGACACCGGCCTCGCGGAGGTACGGCAGCTGCGGGTGGTGCTCGTCGGCGCACAGCACCCGGTCGGCGCCGTGCAGCGCCTGCCAGGCGGGCCAGGACAGCAGTCCGGGGGCCACGCGGTGGCTCGCGGTGAGGAGGATGACCCGGCCGGCGTCGGACGAGGCGGGTGTCGAGGGCGATTCGGCGTTCACCCTTCCGACCCTACGTCGCGCTACGCGCCCGTCTCCACGGCCGCCGGGTCCTGGCTGATCTGCCGCAGCCACGGCGCCGTGAACGTGCCCAGCTGGATCTTCGTGTCGTCCCACGCCCCGAAGCGCGGGTTCACGTCGATGTCGAGCTCCTTGGACGCGGCCGTGAAGATCCCGAGGAGCTTCTTCTGGCCCTCAGGCGTGTTCGCGATGCCCAGCTTCTCCGCGATCTTGTTCATCAGGACCGTGCGGCGCACGACCGAGTCGATCTGGTCGGGGGCCACGCCCTGCTGCTGGAGCAGCGTCGCGGCGAGCTGCTCCTCGCCGCCGCTCTGCTTCGCGAAGTCGTTCCGCGTCTGCTGGATCTCGCCGCGGGTCGCCGTGATCCCGTTGTCCTCGGCGACCTTGTCCACCACCCGGTCGAAGATCATCACGTTGAGCTTCTCGCGGCTGAGGTCGCCGGTGGCCTGGATCAGCTGCGCGGCCTGCGGGGACGCCTCCTGCGCGGTCCGTACGTCCCGTACCTCCGCCTGGAGGCTGGACACCTCGATCCGCTCACCACCGACGACGGCCGCCGCCCCTGGGTGGGGCTCACCGCCGCAGGCGGCGAGCAGCGGGGCCGCGGCGAGGAGCGCGGCGGAGACGGAGAGCGCGGTGCGGCGGTGCAAAGGAGCCTCCCGGCGTGGGTCGTGCGTCACGTGAACGACCTTGCGGTGATCGATGGTAGGCAGTCGCCGTGGCCGGGGCCACTACTTCGACGCGACTGTCTCGATCAACGACTCAACGGCTCAGGCGTTCGGGTGGCGGCGAGCCCTCCCGTGGCCCCGGCGCCCCCGGTGCTCCCCGCGGCCCTCGGGTGCGGCACGTCCGCGTTGGTCGCCTTCACCAGGAAGTGCGGCCGCCGCTTCACCTCGTAGTAGATCCGGCCGACGTACTCGCCCACGAGCCCCAGCATCACCATCTGGACGCCGGCGAGCGCGGTGACGATCACGAGGAGGGTGACGTAGCCGGGCGTGTCGACGCCGTTGAGGAGCGCGTCACCGACGATCCAGGCCGCGTACGCGAGCGCCACCGAGACCAGGACCAGGCCCAGATAGACGGCGGCCCGCAGCGGCTTGTTGTTGAAGGAGAGGAGACCGTCGAGCCCGTAGTTGAGGAGCTTTCCGAAGGTCCATTTCGAACGGCCCTCCTCGCGCACTGCATTCTCGTACTCGAATGTGGTGGTGCGGAATCCGACCCAGGCGAAAAGGCCCTTGGAGAAGCGGTTGTACTCGGTGAGTTCGAGGATCGCGTCGACGGTACGGCGCGACAGCAGCCGGAAATCGCCGACACCGTCCACCAGCTCGACGTCGACGAGCCGGTTGATCGCCCAGTAGTAGGCGCGGGCGGTCAGCGTGCGGGTCACCCGGTCGCCCTTGCGAGTGCGCTTGGCGATGACCTGGTCGTACCCCTCGGAATGGAGGGCCAGCATGCGGTGCACGAGCTCCGGCGGGTGCTGGAGGTCGGCGTCCATGATGACGACGGCGTCGCCCTCGGCGTGCTGGAGACCGGCCAGCATGGCGGCCTCCTTGCCGAAGTTGCGGCTGAAGGAGACGTAGCGGGCGCGCGGGTCGGACTCGGCGATCTCCTCCAGGAGGGGGAGGGTCCTGTCATGACTTCCGTCGTCGACGTAGACCAGCTCGAATTCCCCGTCGATGCGAGAGAGTTCCGAGGTCACATGGTCGTGAAAACGACCGATGATGTCCTCTTCGTTGAAACACGGGACCACGATCGAGAGCAGCACGAAGACCACCACAGCCCATGCGGATGACTCGTGCCGATTCGAAACATGACGGACAGGCGACCATTGAGTGAACTGGCCCCGCTGGATCGGTTTTTCGTGATCCGTACTGGCATATTCGCACCATCATGCCTGATCAGACGACACCGGCCCTGATAAGCCGCACGACGGGCCTCGCCACCACACTCGCCACCGGCCGCGGCACCGGCCTCGCCGCCTCGCTCGCCGCCCTCCTCACCGTGCTCGCGGTCTGTGTCGGGGACGCGGTCGCCCGCACCTTCCCCTTCGGGCCGGAGCGCAGGAGCGTCAACGACCTGGCCAACCAGTTCGTCCCGTACCACGCCCACCTCTGGGACCTGCTGCACGGGCGCGCGGACGGCGGGCTGCTGCTCAACTGGCAGTCCGGCTGGGGCAGCAGCTTCCTGCCCGACCTCGGCACGTACCTGGGCAGCCCCTTCGCGCTGCTCGTCGCGCTCTTCCCGCGCGACGACATCGAGTACGCGGTCTATGCCGTCACGCTCCTGAAGATGGCCGCCGCCTCGGCCGCCATGACTCTGGCGCTGCTGCGGATGCGGAGCGGCGTGTGGTGGGCGGCGGGGGTGCTCGGCGCGTCGTACGCGCTGTGCGGCTGGTCGGTCATCGAGGCCACGTACAACCCGATGTGGCTCGACGGTCTGATCGCCTTCCCGCTGCTGTGTCTGGTCGGCGAGTGGGTGCGGCAGGGCCGCAGGCCGCTGCTCGGCCCGCTGGTCGTCGCGCTGTGCTGGGTCGGCAACTTCTACACCGCGTACATGGCGACGATCGGCGCCGCGCTCGTGCTCCTGGTCCGGCTCGCGGTCGTCCACGAGCTGCGGATCCGGGTGGTCCTGCGGGCGGTCGCGACGGTGCTGCTCGGCATCGGACTCGCCGCGCCGATCCTCGTACCGGTGTTCCTCGGCTCCACGCGCGCGTACCCGGGCTGGACGAACCAGTTCCAGCCCGCCGGCTGGACGGACTTCCTCGCCCGGCTGCTGCCCGCGACGTACAGCTTCACCACCCCCGCGGCCTTCGTCGGCACGGGGACGCTGCTGCTCGCCGGCGGTCTGCTCTTCCACCGGAAGGTGCCGCGCCGAGAGCGCTTGCTGTGGGCCGGGTTCGCGGTCGCGGTCGCGCTGTCGATGCAGTGGGGGCCCACACACCTGGTGTGGCACGTCTTCTCCACGCCCAACGGCAGCCCGTACCGGCAGACGTTCGTCCTCTCCGGCGTCGTCGTCATCGCCGCGTGGACGGTCCTCTCCTACGGCTGGCCCGGGCGGCGCGCGCTGCTCGGCGGCGTCGGCGTGGTGGCGGTCGCCGGCGCGGCCGCGGTCCCCAGCGACCTGATCACGGGCTGGTCGTACCCGCTGTTCGCGCTCGGTGTCGCGGGCGCCTGCGGCGGTCTGTGGCTGGCCCGGCGCGGGAAGCTCCCGGTCGTGGCGGCCGCGCTGCTCGCGGGCGCGCTCGTCGGGCAGGCGGCCGCGACGACGGCGTACGCGGACCGGGAGCGGCTCGGCAGGCTCGACGACTACCCGGCGTGGGGAGCCGAGCAGGACCGGCGCACGGCCGCGCTCGGCGAGGCCGACGGCTGGCCCGCGTACCGCACCGACTCCGGCCGCGAGCAGATCACCGGCAACGAGCCGATGCTCTTCGGCGGCCAGGGCGCCGCGTACTACAGCAGCCACACGCCGTCGGTGCTCACGACGACGCTCGCCTCGCTCGGCGGCGGCTGGACCTCGCGCGGGCGGAACCTGCAGAGCCTGGACAACCCGGTGACGGACGCGCTGTTCGGTGTCGGCGCGCGCTGGCGGGGCGACCGGGTCGTACGGACGGACGCGGACGCGCTGCTGCCGCTGGTGACGGTCCGTCCGGAGGGGGCGCCGAAGCCCCGGTACGGGGCCTCTCCGTTCCGCAACCAGGAGCAGCTGCTCGGCTCGTCGGTGTACACGCTCCCGGCGAAGGGGGCGGCCTGCCCGGTCGGCAGCGAGGTCTTCCTCTGGGCGCCCGACCTCCGGGGCAAGGCCCGGATCGGCGCGGACGGCAAGGTCGTGAAGATGACCGGCGAGCTGCCGAAGCGGCGGGCCGCGCTGACCTCCCTGGGCGTCCAGCAGAAGGCGGGCGCGCTCGTCTCCCTGAAGGGCCAGCGCGCCAAGAAGTACGAGGTCGGCTGCCTGGACCGGGACCGCCTCGCGGCGGCCGTCGCGGGCCTGAAGGCCTCGGCCCCGGAATCGGTCGAGGTCACCGACAGCGGCATCCGCGCGCGGCTGCGGCCGGGCACGAAGGGCACGGTCGTGATCGCCGCCCCGAGGATCGCCGGCTGGACCTGCGAGGGGCGGCCCGCCGAGGCGTACGGCGGCCTGGTGGCGGTGCGGGCGGACGGCTCGCGCGCGACGGTGAGCTGCGACTTCCGCACGCCGGGCCTGCGGGCCGGGCTCGGTGCGGGCGCGGTCGCGTTCGTCCTGCTGTGGGGCCGGCTGCTGTGGCTGGGCCGGCGGGGCCACCGCCGCCCGTCCCCGGAGTCCCCGGAGCCCCCGGCGCCGCTCGCGGAGAGCGGGATCGGACGGGACGCGCTCGCGCGGACGAGCTGACGGGGTACGCACAGGGGTACGTGCAAGGGGTACGGACATGGGTCGGGCCGGGCTGTGGAGACAGCCCGGCCCGACCCACGTAGAGGACGCCGTACGCGCTACGGAACCTGGTCCGGCGCGGACTGAGCCGGAATGCGACCCCCGTCGCCGTCCTTCTTCGACCGCGCCTTCGTCCACATGTCCCGCAGGCTCTCCAGCATCGACGCGAGGAAGATGACCGCGCCGCCGAAGATCTGCGACAGGCTCAGCGACTCGCGGTTGACGAGCCCGAAGAGGCTCGCGAACACGAGGTCGAGGTTGAAGATGACCGACGTGCGCGCGCTGCCGACGCGCCGCTGGAAGCGGGTCTGGAGGTAGATCGCCAGGGCGGTCGACATGACGCCCATGAAGACGATCGCGATCCACACCTTGGTCTCGGTGAGCGGCGCGAGGTCCCGCTGGAACGGGAAGTACAGCAGGGCGAGCGTGCCGAACAGGACCTGGAAGAAGCCCAGGGCCAGCCGGTCGACCTGCCCGGACTCGGGCTCGGACGTCAGCTTCCCGATGATCGAGATGGTCATCGCGATGGCGAAGGCGGCGAGCCCGCCCCACAGATACCCGACGGAGATGTCGTCGAGGTCGGGCCCGAGCACGATGAAGGCGCCCACCACACCGACGACCACCGAGGCGAGGTCCACCTTCGAGGGCCACCCCTGGCCGAGCGCGGCCGAGACGAAGGGGATGAAGACGATGCACATCGTCACGCAGAACGCCGTGCTGGCCGACGACAGATAGTGCAGCGCGTAGCTCTGGCTGACGATGTTGAGCGCGCTGAACAGGCCGAGCACGAGCCCACCGAGGACCGCCTTGCGGCTGGCGCGCAGCGCGACCGGGAGGGCGAACGGCAGCAGCGCCAGCGTCGCGACGAGCGAGCGGGCGAACGCGTACAGACCGGGGTCGACCACCGCCACGGCGTTGTGCGTCAGCGGAAAGCCGATGCCCCAGATCAGCGGGATCGCGAAGATCGCCAGCAGTGCGACGCGGTCGCGCCCCTTCTCGGCCTTGCTGTCGTCCAGAGGAGCGGCACGCTCATCGGTAGTCGACGTATCCATAGAACTTCCCCGGCTCGTAGTTCCACGTCACGGTCCGCTGCGTGTCGCCGAGCAGCATCTCGGCACGACGCAGGTCACGCGAGACCAACAGGCGCTGCAGCCAGCGGTCGGTCCCGTCGTAGCGTGCCTTGAACGCCGTTCTGCCGTGGACGGTTTTGAGATTGTCGAGCAGCAGGGTCTCCCCGGGCCCGAGGTCGACCGCGTACATGTTCTCGTGCAGGATCACGCGCAACCGGTCGAGGGCCGCCTGGGCGGTGGGGTTCGTACCGGCGATGTACTCGTCGTCGTACGCGATCATCGGCGAGGCCGGGTCGCCGAACAGGACGCGGATCGCGGGGCCGTTGCCGCGCTCGGCGTCGCTGTTGCCGAAGTTGTAGTCGACGCTCGTACGGAACTGGAACTCGGAGAGCGTGGCGATGTCCTCCGCGCTCAGCAGCGGCAGGATCTCGTCCGCCCCGATGACGAGGGTCTTGGCGACCCCGGCCGGGTCGCGGCGGAGCCCGCTCAGCATCAGGTAGTCGGGCTGGACCGGGTGGTAGATGTTCTCGTTGTGCAGGTCGAGGATGACGGCCGAGCTGTCCGAGGAGATGTTGGACTCGTTGTGCTTGGCCGGGCGCACGTTGTGGATGATCGCGCCGTTGCGCTCCTGGCTGTAGCTGAAGGGCTCGCCGAGCAGCTTGCCGAGCATGATCAGCGTGAACTCGCTGTAGTACGTGCCCTTCCCGTTCTCGATGTCGTCCGTGGACTCCGTGGTGGCCATCAGGTCCGGGTCGATCGCGCCGTTGCGTATGAGCAGGCGTCCGCCGGGGCCGCCCTTGCGCTTGAAGTCGAGCAGCGCGCGGACGTCGTCGTGCTCCAGGGTGGCGAGCGCCTCCTCGGCGTGCGCTGCCGTGCGCTCGAACTCCCGGTAGGGGTTGGCGCGGGCGGCGTGGTGCCGGATCGCATCCGACCAGGAGGAGATGTCGACGGTCGGCATGGGGATGTGGGTGGTGGTACGGGTCACAGGGCTGCCCTCGCAGTCTCGCCGCCGTCGACGATGTAGTGCTGACCGGTCATGAAACGTGCCTCGTCGGAGGCGAGGTAGACGAGGAAGCCGCCGATCTCGGAGGGGTCGGCGTGCCGGCCGAGCGGGATGTTGGCGTTGACCTCGTCGAGCATCGCGTCGGTGTACTCGGCCCGCTGCATGGGCGTGAGGACGGCTCCGGGCGCGAGCGCAAGGACCCGGATCTTCGGCGCGAGTTCGACGGCCATCGTGCGCGAGAGGGCGAGGATGCCGGCCTTGGAGGCGTTGTAGTCCGCGTAGTGCGGGAACGCGGCGAGGCCGTTGATCGAGGACATGTTGACGATCACGCCCTCGTCCATGCGCCGGACGGCCTCGCTCGCGACGTAGAACACCCCGTTGAGGTTGGTGTCGATCACGGCGCGCCACTGCGCGGGCGTGATGGAGCGGAAGCTCTCGTGGCGGACGCTGACCCCGGCGTTGTTGATCAGCACGTCGAGGCGCGGGAAGGTCTTCTCCAGTTCCTGGAACGCCTCCGCCACGGCGACGTCGTCGGAGACGTCCACGGTGATCGCCACGGCGATCTCCGGAATGGCCGCCACCGTTTCGTCGATCGCTCGCTTGTCACGGTCGAAGATCGCGACGCGTGCGCCCTCTTCGACGAACCGCCTGACGGTGGCCTGGCCGATTCCGCTCGCCCCGCCGGTGACCAGCACTCTTTTGCCGCTGATGCCCTGCATGAAGAAACTCCCCTGAGTGCCGGTCACAGCTGCTCGAAGACGTTGCGGTCCGGAATCTCGAAATCCACGGGCCATTTTCCGGAGTCGACGCGCTCCTTGATGTACGGGAAGTCGCGGTAGAGCTGGCCGAGGAGGTGGTGGCCCACGACGATCCGCTCGTCGCTCTCCCCGAATTGCGGCAGAACGCTCAGTTCGGTCTCGAAGTCGAGATTCATGAAGAAGGGGAAGCTGTAGCGCTCTTCGCCGGTCGTGACGACCCGGTGCAGGAGCGACTTCACTTTCCCGCCGGTGATGAACTGGAGCATGTCGCCGCCCATGACGAGCAGCATGTTCTTGAAGACGGGCATGCTGCGCCAGGTGTCGGTGGCGCGGTCGTACGCCAGCAGGCCGGGCGAGGTCTGGTGGATGAGCGTGAAGAGCTCGTAGTCCGTGTGCGCGCCCATGGACGTGTCGCCGCTGTTCACGAGCACGTCGTTGGCGACGTAGTGGATCAGGCGCAGCTGCGAGGCGGGCCGGGTGATCCAGGGGTCGAAGTGGTCCGCGCCCTGCCCGACGCCCTGGGCGATGAGCCGCAGGATCTGGCGGGAGATGGCGAAGTTGGCCGCGTAGTACGCCTCGGCGGTCTCGGCCATGCCGACGATGTGCGAGGGGTACCGGTTCGGTCCGACGAGTTCGAAGCCGAGACTGCTGCTCGGCGGCAGCGGCTCGGCGTCGTAGCCGATGTCGAAGGCCTCGTAGGTCCGGATGGATTCGTCGCCGTAGGTGCCCTGTTCGGTGACCGGGACATAGCCGCGGTGATGATCGGAATCGCCGATGTAGAACTCCAGCTTCGACTCCGTCGAGGAGTCGAAGAAGCTCTTCGAGACGTCTTGCAGCGACTTGAAGAGAAGCGGAGAGATGACCTGGTCGAGGTCGGAGAGATAGAAGTAGCCGGTGTCAGCGAGTGCTTCGAGGACGTGCGCGGGTGTCACGTCCCCGGAAAGGATTTCGTCATAGCTGATGACCGGAATGGAGTGAATAGCCATGTATGGGCTCCCCCGAGCTCCATGCTTTCGGACAGATCTTGCCGACCGAGAGTTTGGTGAGCCCGGAATGGAACGTCAATCTTCCACTTGTGGTCGTACACGACGCAATATTTGAGCGCCGAACAAAGAGGCCCGCTTTGTTGGCCTTTTGACCGCTGTCGACCTTGCGGAATTGGCCAGTCTGGCCGTAACCCACCCCTCTGAATGTGACTGCCATCACATGCCGAAGTCCGTTTGGTTACCGCGGGGTTACTCCGGCACGAGCCGCCAGCGGACCTCGCCATCGAGCCACACATCGGTGGGCGCGAGCCCGACGGCGGCCGCGACGGCGGCGGACGCGGTGTGGTCGGGGTGGATGTGCGCGAGGACCGTCCCCACGCGCGCGTGCCCCGTCAGCCACTCCACAAGCCCCCGCACGGCCTCGCGCGCGATCCCCCGCCCCTGCCACGGCACCCCGACGACCCAGGCGACCTCGGCCGCCGCCTCCGCGTCCTGGACGGTGGCCTGCACGGTCCCGACGAGACTCCCGGAGGCCCGCTCCCCGACGACCCAGTTGCACCAGGAGACCCCGGGCTCGGGCGACCCGGCGGTCTGCCGCTCGTACCGCGCCCGGAGCGCCGGCAGGGTGGGCGGCTCGCCTCCGATGAACGAGTACAGGTCAGGGTCGCCGAGCACCCCGGCCATCTCCTCGGCGTGCGCGACGGCGAGGGGGTGGAGGGTGAGGCGGGCCGTCTCGATGGCCTCGGTCCGAATCATGGTCACGGGGCCAAGCATGCCGGGTCACGTGACCAAGGACACCCGTTCTTTGCTTGTGGGAATCCTGTGGGGCGCCTGTACGGTCCCTGAGTCGCATCGTTCGAGGGAAGGCTCCGTCATGCCCGCCATCAGGCGAGCCAGCAGCAAAGAGCCGGGCGCACGCCTCTTCGCGCTGGACGGAATACGGATCACAGCGGCGCTGGTCGTCGTGCTCTACCACTACATAGGGCTCAGCTCGGCGTGGGAGACGAACACGTCCGAGCTGTTCCCCGCGCTCCGGCCCTTCGCGCTCTTCGGCTGGCTCGGCGTCGAGATCTTCTTCATCGTCAGCGGATTCGTCATCTGCATGAGCGTCTGGGGCCGCACGGTCGGCGACTTCGCCGTCTCCCGGGTGTCCCGGCTGTTCCCCGCGTACTGGGCCGGCATCGTGCTCACTGCGCTCGTCCTGTGGTTCCTGCCCGAGGTGGAGGAGCTACGACAGATGGAGCAGTGGAGCGACATCCTGGTCAATCTGACCATGATGCAGGGCGGCCTGGGCGTCGGGCACGTGGACCACTCGTACTGGACGCTGTTCGTGGAGCTCAAGTTCTACGCGCTCTTCGCGATCGTCGTGCTCTGCGGTGTCACATATCGCAATTGCATACTGTTCTGCGGAGTCTGGACGCTGGCCGCGGTCGCCGCGCCGACCACCGGCTTCCGGCTCCTCCAGTTCCTCGCGATGCCGCAGTACGCGCCGTACTTCATCGCCGGCATCGCCTTCTACCTGATGCACCGCTACCGGCCCACGATGCTCCTGTGGGCCATCGTCGGCGTCCAGTTCCTCCTCGCCCAGCACTACGTCCGCGGGCGCATGAACGTGAACCTCGGCCGACACCTCTCCGAGCAGCTGCCGACCTGGCCCGCACGGCTTGTCATCACGGCCGGCTTCCTCGCGATCGCCGCCGTGGCACTCGGGTACCTGAACCGGATCCAGTGGCGCTGGCTGAAGACCGCCGGAGCGATCACGTACCCGCTCTACATCATCCACATGGCCATCGGCATCACCCTGATCCACCACTTCCGCGACCGCGTCGCGCCGGTTCCGCTCGTCGTGTCCGTGACGGCCGCGATGCTGGTCCTGGCCTGGCTGATCCACCTCTGCGTGGAACGCCCGCTGTCGAAGCGCCTGCGGGTGGGGATGCGGCGCGGCATCGAGGAGATCCGCCGCAACACACCGGCCCCGGTGTCCGACTCCGGTTCCGTCGCGGCCCCGGTCGCGGCCGGGCCCCTGGGCGAGCGTCACGTGCGCGAGCCGGTCCTGTCGTCGCTCAAGCCCTGACGTGACTCAAGCCGTGCCCCTCAAGCCGTGACGTGGTCCTGCCACAGGTGACGGCGGAGGAGGACGTTCGCGTCCGTCTCGGCGCTCCCGTCGAAGCGGGCGCGGGCCTGGCTCCGCTGGAGAGCCAGGGCAGCGCAGTCCTCGCAGTCGGGGACGGGCGTGGGCGGCCGGTCCGGGTCGACGGTACGGGTACGGGTGTACGTCCGGGCATTGACCGCCCGCACGCCCGCGCTCAGCCGCTCCTCCGGGGTCGCCGGCCGGAGGAGCGCCGGATCGGCCTGCCATTCCCGGCCGCCGCCGACGGGCCGGAGCATGGCGTACGGGCCGACGCTGCCGCGGAACTCCCCTACCACACAAGCCACTTTGTCGTACATGAAAGCGCCGCACTCCATGGATTCCCGCCCTCCTCGTGAATTACCCTCTGTGATCCGGGCACTACGAGAATGGACCCCGGACCGAGGAACGATGAGCGCTGCAGGGCCGTACTTCCCCACGTCGCGCGGGTAGTTCCACATCTTCCACAAGGGAGCGCGTGATGCCGGCGAGACGGGTGGTGACTGGCCGCAGCCAAGAACCGCGCAAGCGGTTCGCGGAGGAGCTGCGCAAGCTTCGCATCGAGCGCGGCGACAGCCTGCGGCGGCTGGGCGAGGTGGTCGGCTGGGACTGGTCCCTCTTCTCCAAGATGGAGAAGGGCGAGACGCTGGGCGGCCCGGAGGTGGTCCAGGCGTTGGACACGTATTACGGGACGTCGGGGATGCTGTTGGTGCTGTGGGAGCTGGCGGTGGGGGATCCGACGCAGTTCCGGGAGAAGTACCGCCGGTACTTCGACTTGGAGTCAGAGGCGGTCAGCCTCTGGCACTACGCGCCCAGCCTGCTGCCGGGCCTGCTCCAGACAGGGGCCTACGCACGCACGCTCATGGAGACAGGCATTCACGAGGGCGCCGAACTGACACGCCACGTCGAGGCACGCCTAGGGCGACAAGAGCTACTGACGGGGCCCAACGCCCTTGGCTTCCGTACGATCTTGTCGGAGTCGGTGCTGCGCACGCCGCTGCCGAATCGGGACCGCTGGCAGGAGCAGTTGGCGCATCTCCTCGCGGTCAGCGAGCGTCGTAACGTCACCATCCAGGTGGTCCCGCACTCCGTCGGGCTGTACGCGCTGAACGGCACCGACGTGACCTTCCTGAGGCTCGCCGACGGCCGCGTGGTGGCCTGGGTGGAGACCAGCTATTCCGGAAGCCTGATCGAACGAACGTCCGATGTGGACCTCATGCAGCTCCGCTACGATCGGGCTCGCGATCTGGCCCTTTCCCCGGCGGATTCACGGAAATTCATCATGCGGACGTTGGAGGAAGCACAGTGCGAGCCATCGACCTGAGCACCGTCACCTGGCGCAAGAGCTCGTACAGCAACGCGGAAGCCGGCAACTGCCTGGAGGTCGCCGACGCCCTCCCCCTCGTCCCCGTCCGTGACAGCAAGAACCCCACCGGCCCCACCCTCCTCTTCGAGGCCGGGGCCTGGGCCGCCTTCGTGGCGGGCCTCAGGGCAGCAGGGTGAACGCTTCCGTGTGAGCGGGGCGTACGGCGCCGAAGTGACGGCGGTCCACCGTGGCGACTTCGCGTACGCCGAGACGTGCGGCGCAGGCGATGACGGAGGCGTCGACCAGCCTGAGCAGGAAGCCGGCGTAGCGGGCGGTCAGCTCCGCGATCCTCATCGGGTCGCCGTGATGCACCGACTCGACCGTGAAGAGGCCTTCCGCGAAGTCCTGCGCCAGCAGAAGCTCCGCCCGGGTGCCGATCCCGCGTCCCAGCAGGTGGGCGACTTCGGCGATGACCAGGGCCTGGTCGATGCGCGGCACTGGGCGGGTCTGGAACAGCCGCTGGGAAGCCGTGTGCCACGCATCCGTGTCGCCGACCACGGCGTAGAGCGGTGTCCGCGTCGACGATGAGGGCGCTCACGCGCCCCGGCGGACGTTCTCTGCTTCCCGCGCCTCCTCCTCGGCGATGATGTCGCGCCCTTCCGCCAGCCCGGCCAGCAGTTCCTCCATGCGCTCGGAGATGTCGCTGCGGCCGCTCGACCCCGAGCCTGTGGAGTGGAACCTTCGCGGAACAGGGGCATGCCCCTGCTCTGCGCCAGGCAGATGGGCGGCGATGGCCTCCCGAGTCCACTCCGAAACGGTCATGCCGCGCCGGGCGGCTTCGTGGCGCATCCGGGCGTCCAGCGACTCGTCGATCCTGATCGTCGTCCGCTTGGTCATGCGACACGCTCCTGAATGAATGAGTGGCAATCGCGGCAGCGGCCCGGCTGCGGGGAGCGGAAGGCCCGGTCGCAGTCCTCGCACGTCTGCAGGGGGTCCGGGGCCGGGGGTTTCGGGGGCAGCGGGGGTGGGAGCAGGGCGGTCAGGCGGTGGGACAGGAGGCCTGCGGGGTGTTTCAGGTCGTCCGGGAGGGCCGCCGTGAGTGTTCGGCGGACCGCGTCCGGGCGGGCGCCCCGGGCGAACCAGGCGTCGACCCCGGGGGCCAGGCGCTGGACGTCCCGTACCGACAGCAGCAGGCGGGGGTCGTGGGCCCGCAGGCCGAGGAGGAGGTCCGCCGCCGGGCCCTCGGGCAGGCGGGCCGACGGGAACGGCGGCCGGGCGGGTGCGGGCTTCCGGCGCGCCGCCGAGGGGCGTGCCGGCTGGGGCGCGGGGCTCTCGGAGACCGGGGCGGACTCCGGGGCCGGGGCCCGGTCCGGGACCGGAGCGGACTCCGGGGGCGGGTCAGGGGCCCGCTCGGGGTCCGGGTCCGGGTCCGGGTCCCTGTCCGGGTCCGGGGGCTTGTTCTGCGCCCCCGGGCGGTTGTACGAAACCGTGCGCGTCGCCATGCGGCCGCCCGGCAGGCGTTCGAGGGTCCTGGTCAGGTAGCCGTACGCCTCCAGCTCGCGCAGAGCCGCCGCGATGCGGATCTCGCCCTCCGGGAAGCGCTCGGCGAGCGACCGGATCGAGACGCAGGCGCCGTCGGGCAGCGACTGGATGTGGACGGCGAGGCCGATCGCGAGCAGCGAGAGCTTCTCGTGCTGGGCGAGGTGGTTGCCGACCACCGTGAAGTGGCTGGCGTGGTGCGCCGTGACGTGGATGACGCCCCCGCGAGGAGCGGGCACGCTAGGGTGCTGGGTATCCATCGGGAAGGTCTTGCTTCCTCGTTGGTCAGGCCCTCGATCGGGATTGCGAGTCCCGGCCGGGGGCCGAACTGTTTTCAGTTGGTCGCCGTGAGCATATGCCAGGCAACCAGTCCCCAATCCAGCCCAGTTGGCACAGTTCGCTCGTCCGAGTGACGGACGCGTTCCGGGGAGGTGGGAGGGGTGGGGAGGTTCTTTCCCCCAGTTCTTTGGTCTTTGATCTCGCGCCCCACCGGCTTGCGACCCGCCACGATCCGGCGGGGTCAGTGAGCCGGTACGCGGGTGGCGGCACCGGCACAGATGGGGAGGGTCCGGGCGGAGTAGGAACGGGCGGCCGCGATGAGACCGAAGCCCAGGCCGGCGAAGGCCAGACCGCCGAAGGCGACCATCCAGGTGATCCCGGAACTGGTGGTGAACGCCCCCGACGGTTTCAGCTTCGGCACTACTCCGGTGGCGCTGAGCGGGGCGTAGATCAGCAGGAAGACTCCGTACACCGACAGGCCAACGGAGCTCAACCACGCTGGTAGCAAGGGCAGTAGGCGTGGGACTCGCCGCCCGGAGAGGATCAGGGTCCATCGGGGGAACGCTTGTCCCCACGGGTACAGCAGTCCCAGCAGCAGGAAGATCGCAGCCATCGCGGCCAGCACGGTGACATCGATTCCCACCGATGCAAGAGCCCTTGCGAGTTCCGACTCGCCTGCGTTCATCTCCCGCCACCCGTGGGCCGTGACTCCGATCGCCTCGCCACCCAGCGTCCAGATGGTCTTGACCCCCGCCCACGGCAGGAGCCCGCACATGAGCAGGTAGACCGTGACTCGGGTTCGCTTCGAGGCGAGGGAGGGGACAGGGTGCGCGAGCGGGCCGTCAAAACCGCCTGAGTGGTCCTGTCCGCACCGAGGGCACCTGCCTCTCAGCCGTCGGCGGTACGAGATGGCGACGACGATGAGAAGAGCGGCGCCCACCGCGCTCAACAGGTCATGCGCCAGGCCGGTGACACTGTCCACCCCGGAGAACGACGCCAGCGTCACGAAATACGCCGGCAGACTGGCCATTCCCATCACGAACACGGGGACCGTCAGGATCAGCGCCGCCGCCATCGTCACTCGGCCAGGCCTGGCAAGCGTTCGGGTAGTGGCCAGGCAGGCCGCGGCAGCCAGGACGGCGAGGGCAGCCAGGAGGAGCTGGACCGTCGGCGCGTACGCGACATGCGGCGACCAGGGCACGGTCGCGCCTGATGCGGCCCATGTGACCTGGACCAGGGCGAACAACACGCCCCATACAGCGGCGGCGTGCGGTACCCACATGGGCCAGCGCCGCGACCACACCGCCCACCCCGCGTACTCCAACGGCGGGCTGGAGCCGGTACGCATATGCGCTTTCGTAGGAACAGCCACCGTGACCTCCGGTTCCGCATCTACTGACACTCAAGAATCCCCAGCCCCCATACCGGTCACATCCGCCGCGCGGACCATCCGCCTCCCTCGCGTGGGTGAGAAGAGATCCGGCACTCCAGCTTTAGATCGTGACTGTCACGTCGCGAGCGGGCCGGACGGGAAAGGCCCACTGACAAAAAAGTAAGGTCTTGTCCGCTCCTGGGCCGCCGCGCAGCATGGTTGGCGCAGCCACCCACCACGGACAGGAGCTTCCTCATGCCCACGCACTCTCGAACTCCCGTGACCGTCCTCGGACTCGGGTCCATGGGGCGCGCGCTCGCCGAGGCGTTCCTGAACGCCGGGCACCCGACCACCGTCTGGAACCGGACGCCCGGCAAGGCGGCGCCCCTTGTCACCCAAGGGGCCGTGCACCTGGCCGACATCGCGGACGCCGTGGCGGCCAGTCCGTTGGTCGTCGTCTGCCTGACGACGTACGAGGACACCCTCGCCGCCCTGGAGCCCGCAGGGCATGTGCTCGACGGGCGGGCGGTCGTGACGCTCAACAGCGGGTCGCCCGCCGGGGCGCGGCGGATGAACGCCTGGGCCGTGGAGCACGGCGCGCGTCACCTCGACGGGGCCGTGAAGGACGTGCCGTCCGCCGTGGGGCGTGAGACCACGCTGCTGTACTACGGCGGCGACCGGGGCGTCTTCGACGAGTTCGGGGCCGCGCTGCGCGTGCTCGGCGGGGACACGGTCTTCCTGGGGGACGAACCCGACCTCGCCGCCCTCTACGAGACGGCCGTCGGCGGCACGCTGCTGCCCGCGCTCGTCGGGTTCTTCCAGGGCGCGGCGGCGCTGCGGGCGCGCGGGCTCGACGCCGCGTCGATGGTGCCGTTCGGCGTGAAGTGGTTCGAGATGATCGGGTCGGTGCTGCCCGTCTTCGCCGAGGAGATCGACCGGGGTGCGTACGACGAGCCCGGCTCGTCGGTGAACCTGTTCCTCGCGGGGGCCGCCGGGGACGAGGAGTTCGCCAGGGAGGCCGGTCTCGACGTGGCCTGGCACAAGCCGTTCCAGGAGCTTCTGGAGCGCGCGGTGGCGGCCGGGCACGGCGAGCACAGCGTTTCCGCGCTGGTCGAGGTCCTCAGGAAGCGGTGAGGGCCGGACCCCGCCGGGTCCGGCCCTCGTGTGCGCGTCAGGGCGCGTCGGTCACTTGACCGGGTTCAGGCAGAGCACGAACTTGTACGACTCCAGCTGCTGCGCCAGGGCGACCTCGCTCACGTCGCCGCACTTGTTGACGTCGAAGGTGTCGTCGATGACCTTCACGACCTTGTAGAGGTCGGGGCCCTTCTCGCCGCAGGGCTTGGTCTCGACCTCGGGGTCGTTCTCCGCGCCGGTCACCTTCACGCACTCGCCGACCTTGGCGGCCACGGGCGCGTCACCCGTGAGGTAGGGAAGGCCGAGCTTCCAGAACAGGATGGCCGCGATGGCCACGACGATGCTGAGGATCGTCTTGCCTATGCTGCGCTTCTTCTTCGCCGGCTCGGCGGGAACGGGCGCGGGCACGGACTCGGGCGCGGTGGGCTGCTCGGGGGAGGCGGGCGGCTGCGTCGTCATGAAGGATTCCTTGGGGACGTGTGCATGATCAGACGCGCAGATTACATCTCGCGGAACGGGCAAATCGGGCCCGGAAGATCCAATTCCCCAACCAGTTGTGGACTCGTGATTCTGGCGCCCCGTCAGCCGAGGTGAACGGTCAGCCGAAGCGGCCCATCTGCTGCTGGCGGGCCAGCGCGCGCCGCAGGTCCGTCGGGAGCGCGTGGTACGGGCCGTACGCCCGCTCGGTGTCGTACAGCAGCGCCTGGAGCTGCTGGTGGGCCGCCGTGTGGTCGCCCATCGACAGGAGCAGGTTGCCGATCCGGCGGCGGATGTCGAAGAACCTGGCCTGGTCCGCGCCGTGCTCCAGGAACGGCAGCAGGGCCCGGTACTCCGTGAGCGCGGAGGCCGTCTCCCCCAGCTGCTCCAGGCACTGCGCGGCCTCGTAGCGGAACTGCAGGGTCTGCGGGTCCGCCGGGCCCGCCTCCTTCGCGCGGTCCTCGGCGAGGCGGCGCAGCTCCGGCAGGGCGCGGCGGTACTGGCCGTCGTCCATCAGGGTCGTCGCGTACTGCTTGCGCAGGATGCGGACGACCGGCGAGTGCTCGCCGTGCTCGGCGGCGGCCGCGGGCAGGATCGAACCGAGCAGGTCCACGGCGCGGGTCAGCGAGCCCTCCCCGAGGAGCCGCTTGACCTCGTCCACCGTGGCGGCCACGTCCGGGCGGGAGACCGGCGGCGGGACCGGCGGGGCCGCCGGCCGAGGGGGCGGGGCGGAGGCGCGGTCCGGCCAGGGGGCGTGCGGGCGCAGGAAGGGGCGGGTCGGGTCGAGCGGCCCTGCCGGGGCCCCGCGCGCGGGGAGCATCGGCAGCAGGGCTTCGTACACCTCGTGCGCCCCGGAGGGGCGGTGCTGCGGGTCCTTGGAGAGCAGCCGCAGCACGAGCGCCTCCAGCGCCTCCGGCACCTCGGGCCGCAGCTGGCGGACCGGCAGCGGTGGCTCGTACAGGTGCCGGTGCAGCACGCCGAGCGCGGTGGAGCCGGCGAACGGGACGTTCCCGCTGAGGAGTTCGTGGAGCAGGACCCCGAGCGCGTACAGGTCGGTGAACGGGCCGACCGCGCCGCCCATGGCCTGCTCGGGCGCCATGTACGCGGGGCTGCCGATCGGCGAACCGGTGTGGGTGAGGCGGGTGGTGTCGGTGTCCAGGACGGAGGCGACACCGAGGTCGAGCACGGTGAGGCTGCCGTCCGAGCGGACCATCACGTTCCGCGGCTTCAGGTCGCGGTGGACGATCGGCACCGCGTGCACGGCGGCGAGCACCGCGCACAGCTGCGCGGCGACGGAGACCGCCCACTCCCAGGGGTACGGGTCGTGCTCGGCGAGATGGTCGGCGAGGTCCGCGCCGTCGACGTACTGCATCACCAGGTACAGGTCGTCGCCGTCGCTGCCGGCGTCGTGGACGGTGACCAGGCCCGGGTGGTCGACCTGCGCCGTGACCCGGCACTCGCGCACGAAGCGGCGCCGCAGCTCCTCGGCGGCGGTCGCGGGTCCGGTCATGGTGGCGGGGCGGAGCAGCTTGACGGCGACCCGGCGGTCGAGCCGCCCGTCGTACGCCGTCCAGACCTGGCCCATGCCGCCCTGGCCGATGACGGTGGAGAGTTCGTACCGGCCGCCGATGACGCGTCCGTTCACTTACTTCCCCTCGTCCTTACGGAGGAGGTCGCTGAGCTCGTCCAGCTCGGCCCGGACCTGGTCGATCCGGGGGTTGGACGCCGTGGGCTGGGCCGTCGGCTGCGGCGGGATCCCGCGCTGGGGGTGCGGCTGGGGCTGCGGCTGCGGCTGGGACTGCGCCGGGGGGACGTAACCGGCCTGGTGGCGCGGGACCGTCGCCGCGTACGGGTTGAACGGGCCGGCCTGGTGCGCCGACGGCACGAGACCGAGGCGGACCTTGTCGTGCCGGAGGTCGGCGACCAGGAAGTACACGGTGAACGCCAGCGCGTTGAGGAGGATCAGACCCATCGCGACGTCCGCCTGCGTCGTCTCCACGTCGTCCGGCAGGATGATCATGCCGGTGATCATCACGGCCGCGGAGACCCCGCACAGCACCCAGTCGAGCGCGCGCCGGGTCACGGCCGCGAGCCGGATCATGGTCGCCCAGGTCAGGAAGCCGATGCTGAGCAGCGGCAGGATCGCGAAGAGCACGCGGAGCACGATCACCGACGCCGGAATGGCACGCTGGGGTTGCGGAGGCGGTGGCGCGTAGCCGTGGCCGTACATTCCTGCTCCTGAGCACTCGGTTCGGTTGCGGAGTCGAGCGTATACACCGACGCGGACAACGTCCCCAGGGTTGCACCGAACCGTTGTCGTACTGATCCGTCACCCGGTCGGGTCACGGCGTCCGGGTCAGGGCGCCACCGTGCCGTCCGCGAGGCCGTCGAAGAGCCCCTGGACCAGTTGCTCGCCGATCCGGCCCGCGAGGCGCAGGGCGTCCTCGAACTCGGCGAGGGCGCGGAAGCGTTCGCCGTACCGCTGCTGTTCGGTGAGCGGCAGGCGCGGGAGCTGGAGGCGGCGGACGTCGAGGCGGGTGGCGGTGGAGGCGTAGCTGCTGGCCTGGCGGGTGTTGGTGGTGCCGCGCAGGAAGCCGGCCAGGAACCACGGGTCGAGGGCGGCCGGGTCGGGGCGCAGGAGCTGGAGGTTGCGGCCGAGCGCGGCCCCGGCGGTCGCGGTGTCGACGACCCGGGCGAGGGAGCCGCCGCCGAGGACGGGGACGACGACGTCGCCGGGGGCGAGGAGGACGGGCTCCTCGGGGGCGCCGTCGGGGAGGGTCCCGGAGGGCGGCTGGGCGGCGAAGACGTCGTTCTCCGTGAGGACCCGGGTCGGGGCGCCGGTGAAGGAGGTCGTTCCGGCGCCGCCCGCGCGCAGTTCGAGCGCGCCCGTCCGGGCCAGTTCGCCGACCGTGACTCCGGTGGGCCGGGCGGCCGCCGCCGTCGGGTCGCCCGCGGCGCGGGTCGCGGCGTCGGCGGGCAGGGCGGGGGGCGGGGTGAGCGCGACCGTACGGCCGAGGGTCTCGGCCAACCGGTCCCGTACCGCGAGAAGTTCGGCCGCTCCGCCACCTGCGGCGGGGGGCGGCAGGTGGCGGGCGGGCGCCAGGTCGACGTCGTCGTCGAGGAGTTCGATGACGGGCACGGAGCGGCTCGCGCCCGGGGTCTCGGTGACCGTGCCGTGCTTGTCGAAGGGCAGCCAGGCGTCGAGGACGGCGGTGTGGACGGCCTGCCAGTCGAGCTTGTCGCGGCCCACATGGTCGGCCGTGGTGTCGACGAGCAGCAGCTCGGGGGAGACGGTGACGCCGGCGGCCGGCTTGCGGAGGACCCAGAGGTGGAGCGGGATGCCGTAGGGCGGGGCGGCCCCGGCGGGCAGGGCGACGACGGCCCTGAGGGCGCCCCTGCGCAGGAGGTCGGCGCGGATGCGGCGGCCCGAGCGGCGGGAGGCGGCGGCGGGCGGCATGAGGAGGACGGCGGTGCCGCCGGGGCGGAGCCGGGCCAGGGCGTGCTGGACCCAGGCCAGTTCGGACTCCGTGCGGGCCGGGAAGCCGTACTCCCAGCGCGGGTCGTAGGCCAGTTCGTCGTGGCCCCAGTTGCGCTCGTTGAACGGCGGGTGGCAGAGCACGGTGTCCGCCGTGAGGTGCGGGAAGGCGTCGGCACGGAGGCTGTCGCCGGTCCGTACGCGGATGTCGGCGTCGGAGGCGAGGGCGAGCCGCAGGGCGGTGAGCGCGGCCAGGTCCGGGTCGGTGTCCTGACCGTGCAGGGCGCCGGGGTGCTCGACGGCGCGGAGCAGGGTGCCGGTGCCCGAGGCGGGGTCGAGGACGGTGGGGCGGGGGCCCTCGGTGGGGGCGGCGAGGGCGGCCATGAGGGCGGCGGGGCCCGGCGGGGTCAGCGTGTACTGGCGCGGGTTGGCGTCGAGGTGCCGGCCGAGCAGGAACTCGAAGGCCTGGCGGGCGCCGATCTCGGCGGCGAGCTCGGCGGCCCCGCGCAACAGGGGCACGGAGGGCCCCAGTTCGGCCGGGCTCGGGGTGAGCACGGAACGCTCGACGCCGAGGCGTTCGGTGAGGACCTCCTCCAGGGCGACCGGCAGGGTCTCCGCGAGCCGTTCGTCCGAGACGGCGGCGAGCTTGGGCCAGGCGCTGGAACGGTCCCGTACGAGCAGCAGGACGCAGCCCGCGTGGGCGAGCGCGGTGACGGCGCCCGCCGGGTGGCCGGCCACCTGCTGCCAGACGCGCTCCCGCAGCGGGACCTCGTCGAGCTTGCCCTGGGCGCGCAGCCAGCCTTCGACGTCGGCGAGCGCGAAGGAGGGGCTGGTCTCCGTGCCGCCCACGGGGCGGGGGAAGTCGGCGTGCCGGCGCCGCCAGTTGCTCACGGCGGCCCGGCCGACCCCGGCGAGCCGGGCGATCCCGGCGGCGGTCACCTCTGCTGTGCGCTCCGGCACCTGGCGCCTCCTGTGCGTTTCCCGCTCGTGTCCCTGTGTACCCCTGCTGTGAGCCCCGATCTTACCGACGGACGCAAGGCCCCCCACTTCACAGTGTGAGTCGACGTGAATCCTGTGAACCGTGTTGACTCGGTTCACAGGCTCTGGTCTTATTGAGTCATCGCTCCACGGGATTCCGGTGGGGCCGCCCCCGCCCACCCGACCCCGGAGAACCCACCATGTCTGCCGCCCGTCACCCCCGCACCCGCCGCACGGCCGTCCTCGTCTCCGCGCTCTGCGCCGCCGTCGCGCTCGGGGCCACCGCCTGCGGGCCCCTCTCCGGCGAAGCGAAGGCCTCCGGGCCGTTCGGGGACCTGACCGGACCCCAGATCGCCAACAAGGCGATCGCCGCGACGAAGAAGGCCGACTCCCTGACCCTCGACCTCGCCGCGAAGACGACCGACGGGCCGATGAAGGCCTACCTGTCGCTGGACACCACCGGAAAGTGCGCCGGCACCCTGACCGTCGGCGCCACGGGCACGGCCGAACTGGTCAAGGCCGACGACAAGGACGTCTACCTCCGCTTCGACGAGGCGTTCCTGCGGGCACAGGCGGAGGGCGAGCCGGCCGAGGTCCAGGAGGCGGTCCTCAAGGAGCTCAAGGGCCGCTGGGTGAAGACCCCGGTGACCGACCCGGACGCCAAGGACAACCTCGAACTCTGCGACCTGAAGGCGCTCCTCGGCGACTTCGAGGAGGGGATCAACTTCGCGGTCAAGGGCAAGGAGACCACCGTCGGGGGCAAGAAGGCGCTGACGCTCACCGAGAAGCGCGGCGGCGAGACGACGACCGTCTACGTGGCGACGGAGGGCGAGCCGCTCATCCTGAAGGTCGTCGCGGCGGGCGGCGAGGAGCCGGGGACGATGACGTTCACCGACTACGGCAAGCCCGTCGTGGCGAAGGTGCCGGCGGCCAAGGACGTCATCGACGAGAAGAAGCTCGGCTGACGAGCGAGGGCCACAGAGAAGGGGAAGGGTGTGAGGGCCGCCTACGGGGGGGCGGCCCTCACACCCTTCTCGTATCTCGCACGAAAGCCGTGTTCACACGCGGTGGCGGACCCATATGTTCGGCTCGACGTAGACCGCGTAGCCGCGCGAGACCTCGCAGTGCACCGGTACGAGCGCGCCCGCGACCTCCACCGGGCCGTCCGTGTCGAAGGGCAGCCCGGTCCAGGCGCGCCACTGCTCCACGGAGGCCGCGACGGTCATCGAGGCCGGGCAGACCGCCTCCACCGTGCCGCCCGCCCGGACATGGACGCGCAGCCACGGGTCCTCGGGCAGGCCGTCGGACTCCCGGGTGCGGAAGGCGTACTCGTGGATGGAGGACGCGGCCTCCAGGTGCTTGCCGTTCGGGCGGACCGGGGCGACGAGCTCGGAGAAGCCGAGGCGGCGGGCGTTCTCCCGCATCGCGCCCAGCATCCGCGCCGAGAGCCCCTGCCCGAGCGCGCTCGTGTCGACCGTGACCTCGATCGCGCTCACGGTGTCGGGCACGCGCCCGTGCCGCAGGTCGGAGAACGCCCACATCAGGACCTGGTCCCAGCCGGTGGCCGGCAGCTCGCCGCGGCCCTGGGCCCGGAGCTGGAAGGGGACGCTGAGCGCGCGGGCGACGACCGTACCCTCGGGGTCGGTGGCGACGAGGACGTACTCCGGGAGTTCGGCGACGATCCGGCCGTAGTGGGACCAGCCCACCGGATCGTTGACCGTGAACTCCGGCCAGAGGTCCTTCATCGCCCACATCGCGCCCTGGAGTTCGGGGCGCTCGGCGAGGGTGGTGATCGTCAGTTCCATGGAAGCGGAGGCTAACGGCCGTTCGCGCAGGTGAGGAAACGATTTACCGCGGCTGCGGACCAGGGCGGCTGCGGGACCACCGCGGCTGCCGGACCACCGCGGCCTCCGGACTACGGCAGCTTCTGGTCCGGGCAGCGGCCGAGGACCTTCTTCATCGCCTCCTGCTCGCCCCGGGTGACCCAGACCCCGTACTTCTTCTTCACCGCGACCTGCGCGGCGACGTACGTACAGCGGTACTCCTTGTTCGGCGGCAGCCAGGTCGCCGCGTCGCCGTCGGACTTGCGGCGGTTGGCGGACGCGTCGACGGCGAGCAGGTTGAGCGGGTCGTTGGCGAAGCGGCGCCGCTTCTCCGCGTCCCATTTCTGCGCGCCCTTCTGCCAGGCGTCGGAGAGCGCGACGACATGGTCGATGTCGACCTTGCTGCGGCCCCGGACGAAGTCGACCCGGTCCCCGGTGTACGGGTCGTGGGCGAGGACCCCGGAGGCGACCTTGCAGCGGTCGTCCTTGAAGCGGACGTCCGCGAGGTCGCGCTTGAGGATGTCGTCGCGGGTCCCGCAGCCGTTGCCGTCGACGTCGGCCCAGGCGCGGCCGAACTTCTCCCGGTCGTAGCCGGTCTTCGGCGCCCGGCCCTTCACCGTGAGCGTGTCCACGGCGACGAGCGCGGGGCCGCCCGCGCCGGGGGCTCCGGAGGCGCCGTCGGCCGGGGAGCCGTCGGGGCTCTCGGTGCAGCCGGTGGTTATGAGGACGGCGGCCGCGAGGGCGGCGGCGAGGGCGGAGGTCCTGCGATAGCTGGGCACGCGGGGATCCTAGCCAGACCGTTCCTAATCAGTGAGCAGGAGTGAGTCTTGGACCCAAGCCTGTGCACTGCGGACATCCCGAACGGTTTTGGATGTCCTGGTCTCCCGCTTT